>CAZQUC010000048.1:0-15587 GCA_964596095.1 uncultured Enterobacteriaceae bacterium | reverse complement strand
GGTGTGGCTCCATGAAAAAGCCGGGAATCGGCGCGGCGCAAGCGGGTTTGTGAGGCGAGGCTCAATCTGGAGTGCAGAGGCTTGCCTCCGCTTTTCGGTTCACCGGCTTGCCGGTGAGGAGCGGGCGAGAAGAGGCAGAAGGGGGCTGCAAGGGACGGTGGGAGCGGATGTGTCCCGCCGCGAGGAGCAAGCCCTTCATCCCCCTAGAGCGGAGGCAAGCCGTCCGCACTCCAGAGACGCCTCCGCTACGAGCGGGCCTTGGCTTCCCAGCGCGCCAGTAGCCAGAGCCAGTCCGATAGCCGGTTCAGATAGGCGAGGGCGGCGGGTGGGATGGGGGACGCGTTTTCCGTCAGAGCCACCACGGCGCGCTCGGCCCGGCGGCATACGGCGCGTGCCAGGTCGAGCGCGGCACCGCACGGCGTGGTATCCGCGCCCGGCACCGCCCAGTCGCGCCAACGCGTGGCGAGTTCGGTTTCCCACGCGGCGGCGTCTTGGGTGAGGGCCGCGACCGTGTCGTCGGTCACCCGCGCGTAACCGGCCGCGGCATAGCGCTCGTGGTCCTCCGGCAGCGTCGCTATTTCGCCCATCAGCCCGACCAGCTCCTCCTGCCGCGCCGCCAGCGCCGTGGTTACCCGGTCGTGCTGCGAAAAACCGCGCGCCAGCCCCAGCGCCGCGTTGAGTTCGTCGATCTCCCCGGCGGCCACGACGCGAGGATGAATTTTGCTCACGCGCCGACCGAACATGAGTTCGGTCGAGCCGTCGTCGCCGCGCTGGGTGGTGATGGACATGTCTGATCCATTCCCCATCACGCGGGCGGCGCAACCGAAAGCCGCGCCGCGGCCCGGCCGGCAGCCTCGCCGGTGGCGAAGCAGGTGCCCATGACGCGGAGGGAGGCCAGCGCCTCATGCGTGGCGCTGAGGCAACGGCCCGCCATCCAGAGATTGGGCACGTCGCGATGCCGGAGCGCGCGCAACGGGATCTGTGCCGGCCGCGGCCCATCGGGAAACAGGAAGCGCGGTCCGGTGGCGCGTTCGCGGAGTTCCATCGGCCACGTGGCGAGTGCAATGCCATCGTCGAATGGCGTCCCGCGGCGGAGGTCGTCGCCGGTCACTTCATAAAGCCCGGTGGCGCGGCGGCTCTCGCGCACGCCCGGTCGGGCCGGCCACGCTCCCAGCGTGGCGCGTTCAAAGCCGAGGACATGATTGCGTAAAAATTCCAGCAACTCCTTGGCAATCCGCTGCCCTGTTTTCTCCACGCGGCTCAACGCTTCGGGGGCGAATGGATCCCACGCGGTTCCGTCGCCGTCATCGCCCGAGAGGTCGAGGGTCACGTAAGCATGACCCGGCCACACGCCGGCGCGGAAGCCTGCTCCCAAGACGGTGCGGGGCAATTCTCCGGCGCGCACCGCGGTCACCAGCCGAGCGGCGAGGGTCAGCCGGGCGGCGTCGCCGAGGGCTTCGCGAGGCACGTTGGAAAGTTGAAAAACATACGCTGGACGTTGTAGGCGTGCGGATTCTGTCATCGCGAAGGCAGCGCCTGCTTGCGTCGTGAGGGCGGCGTCGCCGGTGGTATCGATGAAGGACGTCGCGGTGATCGTCTGGCGGGCGCCGTCGCGGATCACGTCCGCTTCCGCGAGCGGGCTGTTGATGGTGGAGCCTGCCCGCCGTGCGGCGACCAGTGCCGTTTGCCACCAGACGCGGAGGTTCGGCGTGGATGCGGCCATTTCCGCGGCTAGGGCAGCGAAGGCCGCCGGTTCGTGCGGCAGCACATCGACGCGGCCCATGCGCGCCACCGGCCCGGCTCCGCCACTTGCCTGGAGTCGGCGTGCGAATTCTTCCGCGAATCCCGGGTTGGCGAAGACCGGCTCCGGTTCTTCCCGCACCAGAAACAAGCCGCAAATGGTGTGGACCAAGGCCAAGCTACCCATGCCACCCAGGCTTCCGGCGCGTTCGATCAAGATTGTGTCCGCGCCGGTTCGCGCGGCGGAAATCGCGGCCGCCAAGCCGGCGCTGCCTCCGCCGGCCACGAGCACCTGGCAGGTTTCTTTCATGACGCATCCAGCGCAAAATCCTGCCACAATTGATTGAAGATCAATTTTCTTTCCTCTTCAGTCAATACGCCGTCTTGCCAGCACAGGGTAATGGTGAGCTGCCCGTTCTTCTCGCTGCAAAACAATCCCGTGCCCGGAGGATTGGAGAAGGCGGGCACATGGTAGGCGTTTTCGATTTCCACGCCGAGAAAGCGTGATAGCCGCGGCGCGAATTCTCCGGTATGGGAATGAAAGAACGACGTGAAAAGCCCGCGCAACTGTCTTTTGATAAAAGCCATGTGCCAACGCGGTGGCAGCGGACGCATGACATGCATGAGGTCGTCGAACGAGGCATCCAGTTTCTCGCGCAGCCAACGCGTGTGTCGGCCGAGCAAAGACTGGGTCGAGCTTTCCAGAGTGGTCAATTCCTCCGGTGCCAGCGCGGCGAAGAACATGCCGAGGTGGTTGCGGAAGATCGGGCCGCGCGCGCCTTTGCGGCGGTTTTGGATCGGCACGTTGCACATCAGCGAAGCGGGTTGGATGCCGCGTTCGCGGAAGACGCGGTGGTGAGCCCGCAGCGCGGCGGCAAGGTGGAAGGGCATATTGAGCAGCGGTCCGCACAAGGCGGCTGCGCGCGCGGCTACGGTCCGGCTTTGCGCTTCGTCCAGCGTGCGGATCTCGAATCGCAACGGCCCGGCGGTCAAGGCGCGCGCGCCGAGGCAATCGAAGGGTTTTTCGAGCAGTTCGTAGAAATAGTTCACCATCGGCGTGGTGCCGGCCCAGCGGCGGCCGTAGGAGCGCGGATCGGGCGGCGGCACTTCGATGGGCGGCAGCGTGGGGGTCGCGCCGTCCGACGCGAGGGCGTCCAGTTCCTCCAGCAGCAGTTCCGCGCCCACGCCATCGACCATGAGATGACTCCACGACAGGATGAGCCGGGCGCGGCCGCCGGTGTGTTCGATGAGCGTGAGCCGCAACTTCACCCAATGGTCGGCGGTGGGCGCGGGCAGCGGCGTGTTCACGACTTCCTCGCTGATTTCTTGGAGGCTGTCGCCGCGGAGGGCGCCCTCCGCCAGCAGGATGCCCGGTGCGTCATGGGTGCAACGCAAGAGCAACTCCGGCGTCACCGGCCGGGTGGCAGCGCGCCATTCCGGCAGCCCGACGCCCCAACGGCGGCGCAGCACGGCATTGAACAGCGGATGACGTTTCGTCGCTGCTTCCAAGGCCGCACGCAGGCGGGCCGGATCGGGCAACGCGGCCAGGTCGAGGAACGAGTGCGCCACATGCCCGCCTTGTCCCGAGTCGTGCATCATCACGTCGAAGGCGAGCACGAAAAAGTCGCACGCGAGCAAGGGCAGCCGTTGGAACGTGTGGAGGATGTGGCTTTCCGTGGTGGCGGGGTCGGACGAGCCGGATAGGTCGGACGCGTCGGACGGCTCCCGTGCTTCCTCCCGCCAGCGCGTGCGCACCAGCTTGGCGAGGGTTTCCACGGTGGCGAAGTGCTCCCGCGAGACGCTCTCCGCGGGGATGACCACTCCCATTTCCTCCTCGATGAGCAGCAGCAATTGCATGATCGCCATCGAGTCCAGTCCGGCGGCGAAGAGGTCGCTGCGGACATGGAAATCCTCCCCCACGGCCAGCAGCGAGCCGGAGATGAGGCGGAGCAAACGGGATTCGAGGTCGGCTTGCTTGGAAGACACGGGCGGCGAGACTAGGAGGTGGCCGGGAGAGCGTCAAGGCATCCGCGGCTCACCGCGCGCCCCGAGTGCCGGCCGGCCTCGAAGCACCGGCGCGCGGCACGCTCGGTGATGAGGACCGCCGGCCGCACCACCTCCGTGGTGTGCCATTCCACTTCGGCGCCGCGTTCCCGCAGTCGGGCCGCCCGCAGTTCGAAGATCTCCTGCGACGCCACTTCCATGCCCCGCGCGCAAGCCGCGTTGAAGCCGCTCTCCGGCGCGGCGGCGAGGCCGGGCGGGCGGTTGGCATGCACGAGCACACGGCGGATCGCCGGATCCTCCCGCCAATGATCGACCGGGCTGCCGTTGGCGATGCCGCCGTCCCAGAACGCTTCTCCCTCCAGCCATTGCACTTGAAAAATCGACGGAAAAGCACAGCTCGCGATGATCGTCTCCGCCAGCGGGCCATGGGTGCGGGTTTCGGAGCGCAGCCGGGTCAGATTCGTCACCGCCAGCGCGAGGGCGGGACCGGGGCAATCTTCGATGCGCCGCCGTCCGATCCGGCGTTGCAGGATGCTCACGGCTTTTTGGCCGGTCAGCATCCCCGTGCTGCCGCGCCCGCACAGCCGGGCCATGCCGGCGGCCAGCATCGACTTCGGCTCGAAAAAACCCCAGCGGAATTCCTTGCCCAGCAGAAACGCGAAAATCTCCCGCGGATGCAACCCCGCGGCCGCCAGCCCCGCCACCAGCGCGCCCGACGAGCATCCCGCCAGCGCCGCCGGCCACAGCCCCGCTTCCGCCAGCCCCATGAGAAAGCCGGCGTGTGAATAGAAACCGAGGAACGACGCGCTGAGGCTGACCGCGAGTCCGGGTGTGGGTGGAGGCAGTTTCATCCCAAAAAAGCGGGGCCATTATGCGTGGATGCGGGAAATTACAACCGCCGGGCGGCGCACGGCCATGATTTTGCTCGTGGCGGGGGCGTCCCACCCACAGCGGGAGGCGAGGCCCGGCGGGGGGAGGTTGGAGTGTTCCACTCCGCCGCCTCGCCTGTCGAATGGGAAGGAGGGCCGTTTTTTGCGCCACGCACGGCGGGTCCGCGACGCGCTGGCCCGCGGTGGGCGGGACGCTCCCGCTACGTTTGGCTCACGGCTTCGCTTCGGCGTGCAGGCGGAGGAAAGGGTGGGGCGTGGCGCCGGCAGCCACGTCTTCCCGGAGGGTGACACGCCAATGGCCGCTCAATTCCACCACCCGGCGGAGCACGCTGGCGGGCACATCGGTCCAGGTTTGCAGATCGGTCGAGCCTTGCAGGCGGTATTCGATCGCCACCGCCTCGCTGGCGGGCTGGAGGTAGGTGAGGGTGAGCGCGCCGTCTTCCCAGGCCGCGACCGGCTGGGTGCGCGCGGTGTCGTCGAGATACGGATCGCCACCGAAGGCGAATTCGCCGAAGTTATTCAATCCGTCCTGATCCGGATCGACTTCCGGCGCGCTGAAGCGATCGTCCGCGTGGTCATTGGTCGATTGGCCGGTGGTGGTATGGTCGTAGGGATTGTTTTCGATGTTGGTGCCGTGGAGGTAATTGGAATGGTAAAACCACTTGTCGCGGAAGGCGGCGTAGGTCAGCGGGGTGAAGAGGCCGGTCACCGTCAGGTTCTCATCGGCGAAGGTCACGTCGAGAAATTCCGACTCCGTGATCGTGCCATCGTCGGCGACCCAGCCGACATGCGCGAATTGGCTTGCGGGCCGTGGGACCACGCGGGCTTCGCGGCCGGGCAGATAGAACCGGTCCTCCTCGCCTTCCGCCACCACCGCGCTCAGGGCTCCCGGCCGGGCCCACGGCCAGGCATGGTTGAGCGGGAGAAACTTGAAGAACAAGAGACGGCCCAGCGCCTGCTCGAACGGACGACCTTCCACCACGTCCAGTTGCGCCTGATACAGCGGCATGGAGGGATTCTGCGCCCGGAATTCCAGGCGGAAATCGCGCACGCCCAACCCGGTGAGGTTCCATTGCATGGCGGAAATGATCCGCTCGGCAAACTCGCCGGTCTGCGGGTCATCCATCGCGTGATAATCGGCGATCGCTTCCTTGGCGACCGTTTCGCCGTTTTCCACGATGTTATATTTCAACACGATGTCATCGATGTTGAATCCCGTGCCACCCGACTGAATCTGGAAGATGACATTGGTGACATCGTCTTCGTGCGGCGGATCGTATTCCACGGAGAAGGAGGTCGAAGCCTGCCAACTGTAGATGGCGCCGCTGCTGGTGATGAAGGCCGTGTTCGTCCCATTCTGCACCAGCCGAACCCAGGCGGTGGCGGATTGGGGTGGGAGGGGCATCAGGTTGGTGGGGTTGGAGGCGTCATCCAGGCCGCCGATCAAGGCGGGGGCATTCGGATAGTTGAAGTTTCTCCCTTGGCCGGGTTCGGGGTTGAGGTTGTTCGCGAAGTAATCCCAATACGCGAAGCGGGTGCCGCCGTCGGCGCGGATGGCGGGAATGACGAACTCGCCCTGAGCCTGTGCGTGCGCATTGCCGGAGCCGCTCCACAGGCCGAGCAGCGTTCCGGCGCAGACCGCGGCGGCAGCCAAGAACCGCGCCGGAGCGGAGCGGCGTTGCGGGTGTTGAAAGAAGACCATAAACGTAGAAGCGAAAATCAGCAGTGCGGAAAAGAAGTGGGTTCTGCCGGGACCGGAGAGGCTCAGACCATCGCAACCTCCCCGGTCACCGGCCTTTGCCGTCATCGAACCGGGGTGGCAGAACGCCCGGTGGAGGAGGCAAAAACGTCGGTCCCATTATTGACATGGGCCGGAGCCTTCCGCCGGCGGCGCACGCCCCAAACGCCGGTGGCCATCAGCCCCAAGAGCACGCCGGAAGGCTCGGGCACGGCGGTCACTTGGCTCACTTGCAGGCCGGAAATGACCGAAGTGGGATAATTGCCGAAGGCAATGACGCCGTCCGTCGCTCCCGCGGGCAGCGCCGCCGCGTCCCAAGTGAAGCGCCAGACTTCCTCGGCCCCGCCCGAGGCATACGCGTGCCGGCCGGTGCTGCCGTCATTTTGGTAGGACAGGAGCGTCGCTTCGGGGAGAAAGGTTTCGCCGTCCAGGGTGAGGCTTACCGGGGTGATGGCCTGGGTCACCTGGAAACTGGTGACGGTGCCCGCGGCATGGTTGGCTTCGGTGGGACCGAACCCGTGGATCGCGATTTCGAAAACCAGGGTGTCAATGTCCAGCATCAGCGTGTCGAAGCTGATTGCAAACCGGCTGAACGAGCCGATTTGCGCGTCGGCTCTCCCCTCCGCCCACGCGGCGATATCCGCGAGGTTCGACGCCGTGGCCGTGCCGGAAAGCACCGACGGCCCGTGCGGTCCGAGATAGGCCGTGTAGAGCGAGCCGTCGTCATTGTAGAGTCCCCAGGCGCCATGGTAACCGGCGGGAATGGGGTAGTGCGTCTGCACGCCGGGATCGAGCTGCGCCGGACCCGAGACGCGGGTGAGCGAGACTCCCGGAGTTCCCGCCGTGGGCGCCAGCCCGGTGGTCAACTCACCGTTGTGCGCGACGTTCCACGCGATCTGCGCGTCGCCGCCTTCCCACGTCCAACTCGAACTGACGGCGTGGTCGAAGGTGGTGAGCGTGGCGGCTGGAGCGCCGATCGCGAGGCCGAGGGCGGCCAATGCCGCCAGTGCGGCGGTCCGGACGGAGTGGTGACCAAGGAGACAGGAAGAGAACGGTTCGAGGGGCGGAGACAAGTGTGGATTCACAACCACAGGATTCCCGTTCCGGGCGGTTTCGCTTGCCGCTGGTTGCGTGAAACTTGCCCGAATTCCACTTCCATTCCCGCCGTTCGGCCTTTTCGCAACGAAGCGCAAAAAAATCGCAATTTGCGGCGTCCGGCTCGGACGGCTTTTTCCTACGGCGGAGGGGAGGGGAGCGTGGGAGGGGAAGCCAGGAGGCGGCAGATTTCGCAGCGGGCGCCATCGCAGCCGCGGGCGGTGCAGTGTTCCCGGCCGTAGAAAATGATGCGCAGGTGGAGTTGGTTCCAGGAAGACTCCGGAAAGAGTTTTTTCAGATCGCGCTCGGTCTGGACGACGTTCTTGCCGGAGGTGAGTTTCCAGCGGGTGGCGAGGCGATGGATGTGGGTATCCACGGGAAACGCGGGCACGCCGAAGGCCTGCGACATCACCACCGAGGCGGTTTTGTGGCCGACGCCGGGCAGGGCTTCCAGCTCCGCAAACGTGGCGGGCACCTGGCCGTGATGTTTCTCCACGATCAGACGGGAAAGCTCTTGCAAGGCGCGGGATTTCTGCGGGCTGAGACCGCAAGGCCGGATGATGTCCCGGATGGCTTCGACGGGCAGCGCGGCCATCGCCTGCGGGGTGGACGCGAGGGCGAAGAGCGCCGGCGTCACTTCATTGACCCGCTTGTCGGTGCATTGCGCCGAGAGCACGACCGCGACCAGCAGTGTGAAGGCATCGGCATGATGCAGCGGGATCGGCGTTTCCGGATACAACTCCTCAAGGCGGCGCGCGATCAAGGCGGCCCGTTCCCGTTTCGTCATGGCGCAAGAGGCCGGGAGTGCTTGGCGCAGCCGGTGCCGCCGCCATGATCCGGGCCGGAAGGCATCTCAGTGTTTCGCCACCAGCCGTTTGCGGTCCATGCTGGTCAGCATGGCCTTGACATGGCGATGCCGGCTCCGGTCGGCGAGGATTTGCTGGCTTTGGGAATAGGAGCCCCAGCGCACAATCTGGATTTCCACCATGCGCGCGCCCCAGGCGTTCATGTGCGCCTTGGTGGGTTGGTAAAGATCGATCGTGCGGGTGCCGACCAAGGCGCTGCCGTAGTCATCGACACGATAGGTGTAGGGCTGGCCGCTGATGCGGAACAGTGTCCCGACGGGGAACACGGACCAATCGGCGGCCGCGCTGCGGACTTGGTCATAACGCAACTGGCTGCCGGCCGCGTTCAGTTTGCCGTATTTCAGGCTGTCCGCCTCCAGGTGGCAATAGGCGGTGGTTTTCACGACCGCAAACAGCCCGCCGTTCTTGCGGTAGAACCCCGGATGCGGGGAGGTCCGTTCGAAGCAGGCTTTGTCCACCGGCACTTTTTGGCTCAATGAGGGAGCGGTGTCCGGAGTGGCGGCGGGTCGTCGGGAGGCGGTGGTGGATTGAGTTGTCGAGCAACTCACGAGAAAAAGGCCACTCAAAAGGCAGAGCGACGCGGTAAGACGGTTTAGCAAGGTCATCCGTGGCGGTGGTGTGGTCGTTGAGAAGTCGCGGAGTTTTTCATCCGATGAAAAAAAATGCCAGCAAAAAATGCGCCGAAAATCATCAATCGATGAAGATTTCCAATATTATTGTTAATATAATAAATACCATATTTTTCGCAAGGCTAAATTTTTCCCTCCTTTTTCCTTCGGGTTTCGCATTCCCGGGGGGAGAAGAGAAGCGGGGCTGGTCGATTCCGTTGGCAATCAATCCCTTCACCGGCTCCGGCGGCGCTTACAACAAGTGCCCGAAACGGGTCTTTTTCGTTTCCAAATATTTTTCGTTCTCCGGCACCGGCGGGGAAATGAGCGGCACCTGCTCCACCACGGCCAGATTGTGGCCGTCGAGGCCGACGATCTTGCGGGGATTGTTGGTCATGAGCCGAAGCTGGCGGGCGCCGAGGTCGGTGAGAATCTGCGCGCCCATGCCGTAGTCGCGGAGGTCGGCGGGATATCCGAGCCGCAGGTTCGCCTCCAGCGTGTCCAGCCCCTCTTCCTGCAATTTGTAGGCGCGGATTTTTTCATGCAGCCCGATGCCGCGCCCCTCGTGGCCGCGCATGTAGAGGACGATGCCCGTGCCTTCTTCGGCGACGCGCTGCATGGCCGCGTGGAGCTGGCTGCCGCAATCGCAGCGACGGGAGGCGAAGACATCGCCGGTCAGGCACTCGCTGTGGACGCGCACGAGCACGGGCTTCGCGGGATCGATGTCGCCCATCACCAGCGCGACGTGGTGCAGGTGGTCGAGGCTCGTCTTGTAAAGATGGAGTTTGAAGACGCCGTAGTCGGTCGGCATGTCCACGACTTCGATTTTTTCGACAAGCTTCTCGCGCTGGCGCCGGTAGGCGATGAGGTCGGCGATGCTGAGAATTTTCAGTCCGTGGCGGGCGGCAAAGATTTTTTGCTCCGGAAGCCGCGCCATGCTGCCGTCGGAGTTCATGATTTCGATGAGGACCGCCGCCTCGCGAAAGCCCGCCAGCCGGGCCAGATCGACCGCCGCCTCGGTATGGCCCGCGCGCCGCAGCACGCCGCCGGGCTTGGCGACGAGGGGATTGATGTGGCCGGGTTTCACGAAGTCCTCCGGCCGGCTCGCGGAGTCGGCCAGCAGGCGGATGGTGCGGGTGCGATCCGCCGCGCTGATGCCCGTGGTCACGCCCGCCGCCGCATCGACCGTCACGGTGAAATGCGTCTGAAACGCGTCGCGGTTGCGCGCCACCATGTCCTCCAGCTCCAGCCGCCGCACGATGTCCACCGCAAGCGGCACGCACAGGAGGCCCGCTGCTTCCCGGACCATGAAGGTCACCTGCTCGGGCGTGAGCGTTTCGGCGATGCCGACGAGATCGCCCTCGTTTTCACGGTTTTCATCGTCGGTGACGATGATGAGCCGCCCGGCACGGAGTTCGGCCAAAGCCTCCTCCACGGCGCAGAAAGACTCGTCGGCGTGGCGTGGCGCGGGGTCGGCCACCGGGGCGGGGGAGCCGGCGGGCGGAGTGGGGATGGAGCAGGTATCGGGCACGAGAAGAATGAACGGATCAGTGGAGGCGGCGGTCGGCTCGGGGGGCTTCGTCCGCCCATCGCCTCCCGGGACCGCACCTCTAGCACTTGATGACCCCGATCTCAAATCCGTCTCATCGGAGCGGGTAGTCACACCACCACCGCGTGGGCTTTCAGGGCCGCCGCCAGTTTCCCGCTCCACTCGTCGATATCGGTGTCGTAATCGACATCGCATTCCATCCGCTCCACGAGCTTGGTCGAGCCCAGGCGGGCGAAGGCCTCGTCGAGTTCGCGGCCGAAAGCGCAGAACGCGTCATAAGCGGTATCGCCCAGCGCATACACGGCGTGAAAGGCGCCGGCGAGCGCGCCCTCCGGCAGCGCGTTCAGGGCCGCCCAGAAATCGATCGCCTCATCCGGCGGCTCGCCATCGCCCCACGTGCTGACCGAGGCGATGACCACGCGGTATTGCCGGAATTCCTCGAACGGCACCGCGTAGATGTTTTTCAGCGTGGTGGGAATATCCTGCCGCTGTAGCTCTTTCTGGATCAATTCGGCGGCCAGTTCCGCATTTCCCGTGGTGGTGGCAAAAAACAACAATGGGTCGGACTTCATAGAACAAAACCAGGAAACAAAGAGGGGAGAGGCTTCATGATCTCAGCGAAGACCGGTCCATTTCCGTCCATGGCGTCCCTTCAACCGCGGCGGGCCCGCCGCCACCCAACGCCCGCGAGCGCCCAGAGCGCCAACGCCGCGACACCCGGCTCCGGGATGCTGGCGTATTCGATGGTCAATTCCGGGCGGAAGGCCGCATTGGCCGCCTCGCGTGTGTGAAAGGCGGGGTAAACCCCGGCGCCGGGTCCGAGCACCGCGTGCAGCGAGGCCAAGCTGAGCCCCAACGCGCCGGCATCGAGCGACTCCTGCACATACGCGAGGACGTGCTCATTGCTCAGATCCAGTGAGAAAACGACCGGGGTGCCTGCCGTCAGCTCGGCGCCGGGCTCCAGCCCGATGACTTGCCCGACGGCAAGCGGCTGCGCTTCGAACCCCGCGCTGACGCTGTCCGTCACGTCGCGCAGGAGGCCCGTGCCGAGATCGGCGGCGAAGGCATTGCGGGACGCCCCGCCATAGGGCGAGCCTTCGCTGAAAAGCGGCGGCCCCGCATTGGCGGCCTCGAATCCCACGCCGGTAAAGCCATTGCGGAAGCCCAAGGCATACAGTTCCAGCGGCCGGCCCGCGTCGGCATCCACGACCGCGCCCTCGTCGGTGAGATACGTGGCCAGGCTATCGTAAGTCGGATCGTAAGGCGCATTGCCACTCGCGACGGTCAGGCGCAGGGTGACACTGGAGACCACATAGTTGGAGGCTCCCAGCCCGGCAGGGAGCGCGCTGCCGGTGTTGAAGCCGAGGGCGTATTGGCCGAGACGGTTGTCGTCCCCGGTGCCGAGGATGGCAAAGACCGGCACTACGGCCGCGCCGCCCTTGTTGCCGGCGTTGGCGTAATTATAATAGTCCATGCCCGCGCCCACGCTGACCGAGGCGGCGGACGAAAGAGGTGCCGCCGCCAGGAGTGCGCTCAGACCAAGCGCCCCCCATGCCGCGGCGGCGGCACCCTTGCTTTCCGTGTTCGCTGAGTTGTGACGTTTCATCAGTGACAAGTCATTGGTTTGACGTGCAACTCAGAGAGTCTTGCGGCGGCGGAGCACCAAGCCCAGGCTCGCCAGCCCGAAAATCGCCATGCCCGGTTCGGGCACCACCACTGGTGTAAAAGTGTTGGAGGTATCCAGCGCGGCGGCCTGAAAGCTGGCATGAGCCCCCTCAGCACTCACCGTGATGGTATAGGAAGTGATGCTCAACCCACTCAGATCCCACTGGGCGGCATATTGGACGGCCACTCCTTCCGTGCCCGCCACATAAGACAGGAATTGGGTGGTCGTGGGAGCCAGCGACTCGCTGCCGTAATGCAATTGCAGCGAAGAGTAATCAAGCTCGGAACCTTGAGTCTGGAATTGATAAACCACCGTTCCCAACTCATAGGGTGTGGTGTCGCTCAAGGAGAGCGTGATTACTCCGGAAAAACTGTAGATGTTGGAACCCGTCAGAATGGCGGAAGCGCCGGTGTTGGTCAGTGTCGGATTGTCGGGATTGTTGCCGGGAGAGTGGGGCGCGGCGACGTCTGGATAATTGGCCGCGCTATTGGCCCCGGTAAACACATCCCATTCTGAATACTCGCTGTTGGCCGTCCCCCGGAAATCCGGCAGGATAAAGGCGGCGGAAACGAAGGATGAGGTGGCGAGCAGGGCGCATACGGAGGCGATGGCAGTTACGTGCATGAGTTGGTTTGGTCTGAGTTGGGGGGAGGGATGGAATGAAGAAAAGCAAGAGAGCGGGAGGTTGGGGAGGGGTGGCGAAGATCACGCGCCCCGGCGGCGGCGCAGGATCAAGCCGAGGCCGGCGAAACCGAGCGCGAAGGACGCGGGTTCGGGCACTGCCAGGACGGCGGAATCAGGGGAGAAACCGGTGGAGGAATAGAGCGTGTCCACGGAAAGATCGGTGACCGAAAGCACTCCGGCGTCCGCGTCATAGCCCGTGACGGACACATCGTAGCTGGCGGCGTTGCCGGGAACGTCCCACTTGGCCCACCATTGGCCGCGGCCGGCTGCGGTCATCCCATAGAGATACTCCGGAGAGACGCCGGCGATGTCACCGAATTGGAACGCATCCAAAGCGAAGCCGAATCCGCCGAAGCCATAGCCCTGAATGATGATAGTGGTGTAGCCATCCAAGCCCACCGTGCCATCGGTCGGAATCGTCAGCGTGATCAACGCATTGTTCACGCTAGCAACATCGGAATAGAGATTATTGCTTCCCGAAACGAGGTCATTTGTGCCGGCCTGAACCAGCAGATTGCCCGAGACGCTGCCCGGATTGATGTTGGGCACGGGATTGAGGATGTCGGCCTGCCCTTCCAAATCCTCCGGATTGCCGTCCCAGTTTCCGGATGACCAGCCGAAGTAAGTCGTGCCGGTCTCTCCGCGGAAAGAAGGCGCGAAGAGGTCGGTGGCCTCGGAAATGACGAACGCCGCCCCGGCGGACGAGGCGAGGCTCAAACTGCCGGCGAGACCGAGGGTCAGCAACAGGCGTTGCGGGTGAAAAGCATGTGACATGATGAATAGCGAGAATGAGTGGGTTGCCCGTGAGAAAGGGAGGCGGAGATCGCAGCGAAGGAGGTCGAACTCCGTGGACATAGTCTTTCCCTCATCCGACCGTCTGTGATTGCGGTGAAATGACTTTCTTTTGCCGCAAATTGACCTTTTTGACCCCTGTAGCGGCCATTTCCCGGAAAAACCGCAATTTGAGGCAAATCGCCCTCGTTCCGGACCCATGATCCGCGCCTGGCCCTTGGAAATTACGCTTTTCCTCCTCTCCAAGGCCCCCGCCTTTCTTCCTCCCGGCCCTCATTTTGGGCTTGGAAGCCATCGTGGGCGGGTTTATCGGCAGCCCGTATGTTGTTCGATCTGCTGAGCGCCGCCGCGCTCGAAGCCGCCCATCTCACGCATGTCCTCGCCGCCACCGCATCCACCGTCGTCCCGGAGGCGGCCGCCGCCGCGCCGGAGGGCGGATGGTTGAAGCAATTCATTGATTTTCTGCTTCATGCGGAAAATCACCTCGAAACCTTTATCCGCAATTACGGCAACTGGATCTACGCCCTGCTCTTCGCCATCATCTTCTGCGAAACCGGCCTGGTGGTCACCCCTTTTCTCCCCGGCGACTCGCTGCTTTTCGCCGTGGGCACGCTGGCGGCCCGCGGGCTGATGGATTGGAAAATCCTCGTCCCGCTGCTGCTCGCCGCCGGGATCATCGGCGACAGCGTGAACTACTCCATCGGGAAGTGGATCGGCCCCAAGGTCTTCCGCTTCAAGTCACGCTGGTTCTTCAAGCAGGAGCATTTGCAAAAAGCCCACGCCTTCTACGAGAAATACGGCGGCCGCGCCATTATCCTCGCCCGCTTCGTGCCCATCGTCCGCACTTTCGCGCCCTTCGTGGCCGGCATCGGCACCATGGATTATCGCAAATTTTTCTTTTTCAACGTCACCGGCGCGATCCTCTGGGTGGGGCTGTTCCTCGGCGGAGGCTATCTTTTCGGTCTGCACCCGCTGGTGCAGAAAAATATGAAACTGGTCATTCTCGGCATCATCATCGTGTCCGTGCTGCCCATCGTGTGGGAGTTTTTCAAGGCCTGGCGGGAGGAGAGAGATAGTAAGAAAGTAAGATAATAAGAGAGTAAGACCTGAGCGCGTCCCTGGCGGGGCACGGGGTTACTTGGCGAGGCGGATGGCGTATTCCTGGGCGTTGAATTCGACGTATTCCTGCGAGAGATCGCTGGTGAAGACGTGATACTGAGCGGCGCCGAGATTGAGATCGATGGTGACGGTGAACTCGCGCTTGGCGGTGATTTTTTTCAATTTCTCGATGGGCGTGCCGGCGTAAAGCCCGCCGCGCGCGGCCAGCAGGCCGTCGAAATAAATATCGACCAGTTCTTCCCGCAGCCTCGCGGCGCGGGAATAGCCGACGGCATGGATGACGCGGCCCCAGTTGGGGTCGGACCCGTTCCACGAGCACTTGACGAGCATGGAATTGGCGACGGCTTCGGCGACGCGGCGCGCGTCCAGATGGGTGGCGGCCCCGCGCACGCGGATCTCCACGAACTTGGTTACCCGCTCGCCGTCATTGACCAGCATTTTCGCCAGCGTGACCATGGCGTATTGCAGCGCCTCGCGGAAATGCCGCGCGGCGGACGTTCCGCCAATGATGGGTTTGCCGCCCGCCTGCCCGTTGGCGAGCACGAGCACGGTGTCGTTGGTGCTGGTGTCGCCGTCGATCGAGATGCGGTTGAAGGATTGCTCGACGGCCGAGAGCGTCGCTTTTTTCAACTCACCGGCCTCGATGGCGGCGTCGGTGGTGACGAAGCAGAACATCGTGCCCATGCTCGGGCAGATCATGCCGGCGCCCTTGGCGATGGCACCGAAACGCACGGGCGTCCGGCCGATCACGGTCTCGAACGAGAGGGATTTGGGCCGCGTGTCGCTGGTCATGATCGCCCGCGCGGCGCGCTCGCCGTCCTCCGCCTGCAAGCCGG
>CAZQUC010000047.1:9131-15706 GCA_964596095.1 uncultured Enterobacteriaceae bacterium | reverse complement strand
CGGAGGTGGCGGATTCCTTCTTCGTTTTCCGTGGGCAATGGTGGCGTCATACAAGGGTCAGAGCAGCATGAGTTCGGCCCCTTCGATAGCGAGGAGGCGTCGTTTGGTGGCCACGCCACCCGGCGCAGAAAATCCCGTCAGCTTCCCGCCGGCGCCAACAATGCGGTGGCACGGCACCAGCAGCGGCCAGGGATTCCGCCCCAGCGCCACCCCCACCGCCCGCGCCTCCGCGGGTGGACGCCCCATCGCGGCGGCAAGCTGCCCGTAGGTGCTGGTTTGTCCGGATTTCACCGCGAGCGCGGCGTGATACACCGCGCGCTGGAAATCCGTCACCCGTTCCCAAACCAACGGCACGTCGGAAAAATCCTGCGCCGCTCCAGCGAGGTGCCGGCTCACGCGGTCGGCGAGCGCGTCGATCCAGGCCGGCGGGGCGATGGCGCTTTCCGTTTCCACAGAGGGTGCCGGGGTGTCGAGAGCCTCCGGCAAAAAAAACGCGCCGATCCGGTCCGCCTGCCATTCCACGCGGCACCATCCGAGGGCGGTCTCAAAGGCATACGATCCGGACATGACATTCCGTCGCATGAACCGCGTCTCACGCAACGCGGATTTGCCACGGTCGCCTCCCGCGCGTCGTGACGACCGGCCCGAGCTTACACTTGCGGCGCGGGATTTTTCAGATGAAGGTCGCCGCCCCATTTTTCTTCACGCCTCCCGTGCTTCTCATGAGTTCCGATCACGAAAAATTCAAGACCTTCCTCATTTTCGGCGCGCCCGGCAGCGGCAAAGGCACCATCGGCAAGGCGTTGGGCGCCATTCCGCGGTTCTTCCACCAGGCCTGCGGCGATGTTTTCCGCACGCTCGACACGCGCACGCCCCTCGGCCGCGAATTCGTCCACTATTCGTCAAAAGGCCAGCTCGTGCCGGATGAATTCACCGTGCAGTTGTGGAAAGCGCGCATCGATGACGAAGAGCGCACCCACCAATTCAAGCCGGACATCGACTTTCTGGTGCTCGACGGCATCCCGCGCAATCCTCGCCAGGCGGAATTGATGGACCAGCACGTCGAGGTGCTGCAGGTGTTCCATCTCTCCTGCCCGAACCGCGACGAACTCCGCCGCCGCCTGCGCAAACGCGCCCTCAAGGAAAACCGCTTCGATGACGCCAGCGACGAAGTCATCGACCGGCGCATCAGGACCTACGAAGAAGAAAGCAAGCCCATGCTCCAGTATTACCACAAGCACCTCGTGATGGACATCGACGCGCTGCGGTCACCCGTCCAGGTGTTGAGCGACATTCTCAACCGCATCAGCCACCGGCCGGAATGGATGGAGCACGTGCGCGAGGATAAAGACGCCACCCTCGTCGCCTGAGCCTTCGTCCGATCATCCATGACCATCCTTTTTCTCGGCACCGGTGAGGTGAGCGCGCCCACGCTGCGCTGGCTGCTGGAAGAATCCGGGCACCAGGTCGTGGGCGTCGTGTGCCAGCCGGACCGCCCGGTCGGCCGCAAGCAGGAATGGCACGCGCCGGTCACCAAGGTGCTGGCTCAAGCGCACGGCGCGCCGGTGTTCCAGCCGGAAAAAGTCAAAGACGCCGTGGCGAAACTCGCCGCGCTCCAGCCCGATCTCAGCGTGGTGATGGCCTACGGGCAATATCTGCCCAAAGGCATCCGCGAGGGAGCGCGGCTCGGGTGCATCAATCTCCACACGTCGCTGCTGCCGGCGTGGCGGGGCGCATCGCCCATCCAGAGCGCTCTCGCCGCGGGCGACGAGGAAACCGGCGTGACCATCATGCACGTCGCCCGCGAGATGGATGCCGGTGACCTCATTCTCGCCGAACGCGCGCCCATCTTCGCCGACGATACCGGGCAAACATTGCACGACCGCTTGGCGCAAGTCGCCCTGGTGGCCTTGGCCCGCGCGCTCCCGCTGCTGGCCGCCGGCACGGCCCCGCGCCAACCGCAAGAGGCCGCGCGCGCCACCTTTTGCGCCAAACTCACCCGCGCCACCGGACGACTCGACTGGTCGCGTCCGGCGGTGGAATTGGATCGCCTCATTCGCGCCTGCCATCCCTGGCCCGGCACCCACACCACGTTGCCCGATGGCCGCCTGCTGAAAATCTTCCCGCCCGTCGCCATCGAGCCTTTTCCCGCCGAAGCCTCCTCCTCTCCGCCCGGCACCCTGCTCCCCTGCCCCACCCGCAGCCGCCTTTTCATCGCCACCGGCGACGGCGCATTGGCCGCGACCCACATCCAACTCGAAGGCGGTCGGCGCCTCCTGGCGCGCGAGTTCCTGGCCGGGCATCCCCTGCCCGAAGGCACGCGCCTCGGCGCCACCTGAAAGGTCCATCCCGTCCAACGCCACGCTTGGCAGACCACCGAATCCGCCTTTGCTGCGCCGATGACTCCACCCCGCCACCAAGGCCCGCTGCTCCGCCGTTGGCTCCGGCCTTTCGGCTGGGCGCTAAGGGGCTGGTGGATCCTGCTGCGCACCCAGCGCCACGCCCGCGTTCATGCCGTGGCGACGCTGGCGGTGGTCACGCTCGGCGGATGGCTCCAGGTGACGCGCGAAGATTGGTGCTGGCTCCTCCTCGCCATCGCGCTGGTCTGGTCGGCCGAAGCTTTCAATTCGGCGGTCGAAGCGCTCGCCGACCGCGTGACCTGCGACCACGACCCCCTCATCGGCGCGGCCAAAGACCTGGCCGCCGGCGCGGTGCTCTTCGCCGCGCTCGGCGCGGCCGCCATCGGCTGGCTGCGCTTGGCCCAGCCCCTAAGCGAAAAACTCTTCGGCGCGTCCTAAGTGGCGTCCATCCCACGTCCATCAAGCCCATGCCGTCCATCCTGCCCACCACCCCCACGGAAACGCTGGAGTTCCTCCCCAAAAAAACGCGCGCCATGCTGGAAAAGGCAGGCCTGCCCACCATCGACGCCCTCCTCCACCACTACCCGCGTCGCTACGAGGACCGGCGGCATTTCGCCGGGTTCCCGCAAAGCGAAACCGGCGAGGCCGTCTGCCTCCACGCCGAGATCACCGATTGCCAGGTCCGCCGCGTCGGCTACCGCAAATACGTGGAGATCAGGCTGGAAGACGCCACCGGCTCGCCTCTCTCCCCGGTTCTCCACGCGCGCTGGTTCAACATGCCGTGGATCATCAAAGCCTTCGCCGCCGGCCAGACGGGCGTCTTCTACGGCAAACTCAAAGACGGGCGCTCGCGGCTCGTCATGGACCATCCCGACTTTGAGATCATCGATCCCGCGGAGCCCACGCAATCCCTCCACATGGGCCGCGTCGTGCCGGTGTATCCCTTGAGCGACGGGCTTCTGCAAAAGCCCCTGCGTGAAGCAATGGGGGCCGTGCTGGAAAAACTCGAGGACCGGCACCTCGGCGACGTGTTGCCGGAGACGGTGCGCCCACGCGCCCTCCCCACCGACGAGCCACCGCTCACTCGCGCCGCGGCCCTGCGCACGATCCATTTTCCCGCCACGCTGGAAGCCGCCGCCCGCGCGCGACGGCACCTGGCGCTGGAGGAATTTTTCGCGCTCCAACTCAACGTGCTCGTCCGCCGCCGCGACATGATCGCCCAGCTCGGCTTCGCGCACGAAGCGCCGGGGAAATTACTCGACCGCTGGCGCGCCTCGCTTCCCTTCGCGCTGACCGCCGCGCAGGAGCGCAGCATCGCGGAAGTGCGCGCCGACATGCGCCGGCCGCGCCCCATGAACCGCCTGCTCCAGGGCGATGTCGGCAGCGGCAAAACTTTCGTCGCGCTCGCCGCCGCGCTCCTTGCCGTGGAGGCGGGCCGATCCGCGCTGATCATGGCGCCGACCCAGGTGCTGGCCGAGCAACATTACCTGAATTTCCAGCGGCATCTCGCGCCCCTCGGCGTCCGCGTCGGCCTGCGCACGGCGGCGCGTCAGGAGGAGAAATTCCTTCCCCTGCTCGACGGGGGCGAACGCCCGCAAATCCTCGTCGGCACCCACGCGCTGCTGTTCGACAAAACGTCGCCCGATCCCGGTCTCGTGGTCATCGACGAGCAGCACAAATTCGGCGTCGCGCAGCGGGCCAAACTGCTCGCGCGCGGCACCGCGCCCGACGTGCTGGTGATGACCGCCACCCCCATTCCGCGCACCCTGGCGCTCACCGTCTATGGCGATCTCGATGTCTCCGTGCTCGACGAATTGCCGGCCGGCCGCGGCAAACTCATCACCGCCGTGCGCGCCGGCGTCGATCTCCGCCAGGTCATCGCCTTCACACAGCAGCAACTCGCCAAAGGGCGACAAGCCTACATCGTGTATCCGCTGGTCGAGGAGAGCGACAAGCTCGCGGTGAAGGCCGCCACCACCGAGCACCAACACTGGCAGGAGCGCCTGCCCGGCGTCACCGTCGGCCTCATGCACGGGCGGCTCAAGCCGGAGGAAAAAGACGCCGTGATGGCCGCTTACCGCGCCGGGACCACACAAGTGCTGGTCAGCACCACGGTCATCGAAGTCGGCGTGGACGTGGCCAACGCCAACCTCATGCTCGTCTTCAACGCCGAGCGGTTCGGCCTCGCGCAATTGCACCAATTGCGCGGCCGGGTGGGACGCGGCGCGCACACCAGCTACTGCGTGCTGATTTGCTCGGACCACGCCGCTGACGCCGTGGAGCGCTTGAAAATCCTCGAGCACACGCGCGACGGCTTCGCCATCGCCGAGGCGGATCTCCAACAACGCGGCCCCGGCGAGTTGCTCGGCTCCCGCCAGAGCGGCGTGCCTGGCCTGCGTCTCGGCGATCTCGCCGCCGACGCGCCGCTCGTCCACGAAGCCCGCGCGCTGGCCGCCGCCACGCTGGAAATGGATGCCTCGTTGCAACTCCCCGCCCACCGTCACTTGCGAGCCCTGCTCCAAGCGCCGGAGGCGGACGTGGCGCAAAATTGATGGCTCGCCCCGTGCCACCGAAGCGGCCTTCGGTTCGCGACTCTCCCATCCCCGGAGCCGATCCGGCCCCGCTCTTTTCCTGCTCCCTGCGGCTTCCTGCCGCGAGGCCGGCTTCTTCAGCCTCAATGCAATTTTTTATACAGCTTCGCCACCTTGGACTTCATCTCCTTGCCGGGCTTGAATTTCACCACCGTGCGCGGCGGGATTTTCACGTCTTTCTCGGGCTTGTTCGGATTGCGGCCGATCTTGGCTTTCGTTTCTTTCACGTGGAAAGTGCCGAAGTTGCGCAGGACGACCTCGTCATTCTGTGAGAGCGAGTCGGTGACGGAATCGATCAGCCCTTGGATGACGTTGAAAACCTCCCGCTGGGTCAACCCAATTTCGTTGCTGAGTTTGATGACAAGATCACGTTTGGTTATAGTGGCCATGATGTGTGGTGTGCAGGTTGTGGTGAGATTGCGGGGCGTGGTGAACCGCGAACACAGATTTTTATTGAACGCCGGGCCATTCGTCAACGCTCAACTTTCATAACTCGCGATTTCTCTAGTGTTTGACCATACGCCCCCGAACGGCCCTCCCCCCGCCTTTCCCGGTCCATATCCGCGGGGTTGCGGAGGCGGAATTTGCGGCTTTTCTAATGCGCGATGAAAACCACCTTTGCGCTCACGGCCACGCTGGCCGCTCTGCTCGGACTCGCCGTCGCGGCGGAAGAATGGCGCCCCTTGTTCGACGGCGCCACCCTTGCCGGCTGGACGGCGACCAACGGCCAACCGCCGGGCGCGGGCTGGCACGTCACCGATGGCGTCCTCCACCGCGCGGGACCGGCCGGCGACATCGTCACCACCGAGGAATTCCTGAATTTCGAGCTGGAGTTCGAGTGGAAAGTTTCCCCCAAGGCGAACAGCGGCCTCAAATACCGGGTCGCGGATTACGCGCCGGCGGGCAAAGGCATCGGCCTTGAATACCAAGTGCTTGACGACGTCGGCCACTCCAATGGCAACGTCGCCAAAACCTCCGCCGGCTCGATCTATGACGTGCTCGCGCCCGCGGAAACCAAGAAGGTGAAACCGGTCGGGGAATGGAACCAAGGCAAGATCGTGGCCCACGGCTCGAAGATCGAGCATTGGCTCAACGGGGAAAAAATTCTCGACGTCGATCTCGCCGGCGAGACGTGGAAGTCGGCGCTGGGCCGGAGCAAATTCAAGGCCGCCGCCGACTTCGGGACCAAGAAAGGGCGCATCCTGCTGCAAGACCACGGCGACGAGGCCTGGTTCCGCCTGCTGCGCGTGCGACCGCTTCCCGACGCTTGACGCGCGGCCCGCCCGCGCCATCACTGCCCGCTCCCGCGGCGGCGACGGCTCCCTCCCGCTCGTTCCGGGTTTCCGGAAGTCGCCGCGTTTCACCGTTTCACTTCACCCATCATCACACTCCGTTCCCCGGCGCGCCCGTCCCCCGCGTCCTCTTTTTTTCACGAATGAAAGCCTTCGAACTCTTCCAGAAAATCCCGTCCGCGCTGGGCGCGGAAATCATCGGCTACCTCCGCCAGGAGCTGCGCGAAGTCTATAAGGCCACCGTGATCTCACTCGCCCAGCAGCGGAAACTGCGCCCGCAGTTCATTCAGCAAAAATCCGGCGCCGCCCAAGCGGCGTGGATTCTGGACACG
>CAZQUC010000047.1:0-9031 GCA_964596095.1 uncultured Enterobacteriaceae bacterium | reverse complement strand
CTCCCGTGCATGGACGACGACGACCTGCGCCGCGGCCGCCCCACCTCGCACAAGGTTTTCGGCGAAGCCATCGCCGTGCTCGCGGGCGACGCCCTGCAGGCGCTGGCCTTCGAAGCGGTCGGCCGCATGTCCCCGGCCCGCGGCTACACCGGCGCCGATTACGTCAGCGAACTCGCTCTCGCCGCCGGCAGCCGCCAGCTCATCGCCGGCCAGGTGATGGATCTCGAAGGCGAAGGCCGGCCCCTGGACGTGGCGCAGTTGCGCGCCATCCACGAGCGGAAAACCGCCGCCCTGCTCACCTCCAGCCTCCGCCTCGGCGGCATGAGCGCCGGCGCTCCCGCGCCGCACCTGGAGGCGCTCACCCGCTTCGGCCACGCCCTCGGCCTCGCCTTCCAGGTCATCGACGACATCCTCGACGTGACCCAAACCAGCGAGCGCCTCGGCAAAACCGCCGGCAAAGACGCCGCGGCCGCCAAAGCCACGTATCCCGCCATTCTCGGCCTCGAAGCCTCCCGCGCCGAAGCCTCCCGCTTGACCGAGGAAGCGCACCAAGCCCTCGCCTCCTTCGGCCCCGAAGCGAAGCCGCTCCGATGGCTGGCGGATCATCTGCTGGCTCGCGAGTATTGAAGGAGAGAGTGTTCCTTCAATGCCTCAGCGCTGTCCTCTTTCCCTTTTTCCGTTTCAGGGCTCATCCTCCAGCTTGCCCCTCCTTCCCCCATTCACCCACTATTTTTTCCGAAGAATCGAAAAAAGTGACGTTGCGTTGACCGCGCTCAATCGCGCCCATGTAGGCGTGGTCGATGCCCGCATGGGCAGCGAAGTCCTCTTGGGAAAAGCCCTGCTCCTGGTTGATTTCGGTCGGGGTGTTTTCCTTCCCTTTGTTATGCCCCCAAGAGGCGTGGAGCACGCCTCTGTGAAAAACGGTGCCCAGCCGTGCAACCATTCGTAACCATCCTCTGGGCGCCCCTATGCACTCGAAGAGCCATTGGGTCGCTCCGCGGCAGGAGCGTGTCAGGGGAACAATTCCATGAGGGCGTCCGCGAAAAGTGTCATGCCGCGGCCGTCGGGGTGGTTGATGGAATTGAGCATCAGCGTCGTGTAAGGCAGGGCCTGCCGCCACAGCCGGCCGTAGCGGCGCGAGCCTTCCGCCAGCGCGACCGGATGCGTTTTGGCGAATTCGCGCAAGCCCGCCACGTAGGGACGCGGGTCGTCGTCGATGTCGCGCTCGCGATCCAGCCCCATCCAATCCGGCCGCACGTAATGCGGCGTGAGGATGATCCATTCCGCACCGAGAGCCGTGAAATCCTGGAACAGCTTGCCGTAGCGCTCCTGTGTCTGCGCGGCATTGAGCCCGGCATCGTTGACGAATTCGGAGACGACGAGGTCCGGTTTCGCGCCGAGCACTTTCTCCTCGTAGTTATGCAAGCTGCCGGGCGGTTCGGCGAGATAGCTGGCGGTGGTGCGCCCGCCCCAGGCTTCCGTGACCAATTCAATCTTCGCGCGCGGAAACTTTTCCTTCAGTCGCGCCACGAACTGAAACTGCCACGCCTCGCGCTCGCGATCGGGCAGGTAGGTCGATTCGGTGACGCTGTCGCCCCAAGCCAGCACACGCAACGGCTCCCCGGCGCGCAGCTTGGCCAGGGTTTTCGGCAGACGCGTTTCCGCCACGGTGGGCGACGGTCGGGGCGGCTCGGGATAAGCCGTTTCCAGCAGGGGAAACAAATGCGCGGGCCGCAATTTCTCCACCCGGCCCGGCAGCCAAATCCGCCCCAGCAACCGCTCGCCCTCCGCCAGCGTCGCGGGCAAAGGGGCGGCGGAGCGCGGCGTCCCCTGGAGAAGCCGGATGGTTCCGGAAGCGTCGCGGACAATGTCATCCAGCCGCAACGGCGTGTAGCGATAGCTGATCGCCACCGGGTCGGTGGCGGACAAAGCCCCCCCCCTCCAACCGCCCGAGCGTGCCCCAATAAGCATCGAATTCATAATCCACGCCCTTCTGGAACACCGCGGCCGGCTCCCCTCCCCCGCTCCTCACCACCACGCTGGCCGGATCGAGCAAACTCGGAGTGGTGGTTTCCTGCGCTCGCAGGCCTTGCAACTGCACGCCCTTGACCCACCCCGCGGCTTGGGGATTGAAAACCGGCAGCCGATCGTATTTTTCTCCCTCCACCACCACCGGCTCCAACGGCGGCACGTCCAGCGTCACCGTCGCGGCGGGCAGACCGTCGGCCTCGGACGCGCTCACGGTCACCCGCCAATCACCTGCCACTTCGAGAACGACCGGCGGTGCCGGAGCGGCTCCACTGAGTGACGCCATGCCCAGCGCCACGGCGAGACATGACCATGAGACAAAGCGGGACCAGCGGGAGATAGATTGGGGTTGCAACATCATGCCGCCAGTGAAAGGAAAAACGCGGTCCCGCAACCCGAACCGAAGGTAGGCCTCATCAAGAGGGCGCGGCAGTTGTATGCCGAAGAGGGATTCGGACAGGAACTGGAGCAGACCGTTTACGCCTTCGCCCCCACTATCATCGACCTGTGTCTGAGCCTCTTCCCATGGGCGCGCTTCCGCCGCACCAAAGCCGCCGTGAAGAGGCATACCCTGATGAATTTGTGTGGTTCCATCCCCGTCTTCATCGCCATTACCGATGGCAAGATCCACGATGTCAACGTTTTGAACGACATCTGAGAACCCGTTTAAGATCTTCTGAGAAGGAGAACGATGAAGGCCATGCGCGTCATGGCGAGGGAGGAGGCGAGCTTTCGCTCGCCGTTTTTCCAGAGCCGGCGGCACTTCTTCAGCCAGGAAATCGTCCGCTCCACCATCCAGCGTTTCGGGATGACGGCAACATGTTGCGGACAGTCTCCGCATGGCGCCAGCGCGGTCGAAGCGACCGCGTTGGCGTGCTCTTGTCACCGCTTCACTCACTGCCTGACCTGTCCCGTCAAGTCCAGCATCGCCGCTGGTCTGGAGCGGTAACGAACCCCACACGCGTCATGCGCCGACCTTGGCGCGGGCTTCGTCGGCCAAAGCGGTGGAGAGATACCGCTCGCCGGTGGAGCACGCCACGGTGACGATGAGCTTGCCTTTGTTCTCCGGGCGTTTGGCGGCCTGGAGCGCGGCCCACACATTGGCGCCGGTGCTGATGCCGGCGAGGATGCCTTCCTCCTTGGCCAGCCGGCGGGCGATCGCGAAGGCATCGTCGTTGGCGACCTTGATGACTTCATCGACCTGGTCGAGATGCAGGTTCTCCGGCACGAACCCGGCGCCGGTGCCCTGGATCTTGTGCGGGGCGGGTTGCAACGGCTCACCGGCGATGGTTTGGGAAATAACCGGGCTGGTTTCCGGCTCGGCGGCGATGACGTGCAGCGACGGCTTGAGCGGTTTGATGAACTCGCTCACTCCGGAAAGCGTGCCGCCGGTGCCGACCGCGGAAATGAAAATGTCCACTTTGCCCTCGGTGTCGTCCCATACTTCTTTGGCGGTGGTCGTCTTGTGGATGGAGGGATTGGCCGGGTTCTCAAACTGCTGGGGAATCCACGAGTGGGGCGCGTGCTGCTCGGCGAGTTCGCGAGCGGTTTCGATGGCGCCTTTCATCCCCTTGGGACCGGGCGTGAGCACAAGCTCCGCGCCGAGCAGGGCGAGCAGCGTGCGGCGCTCCAGCGACATGGTTTCCGGCATGGTGAGGATGAGCCGGTAGCCCTTGGCCGCCGCCACGAAGGCGAGCGCGATCCCGGTATTGCCGGAAGTCGGTTCGATGATGACGGTGTCCTTGGTCAACACACCGCGCTTTTCGGCATCCTCGATCATGGCCGCGCCGATCCGGTCCTTGACGCTGCCGAGCGGATTGAAGAACTCGAGCTTGAGCGCGATGGTCGTGGAGGGGTCGATTCCCTCGGAGGCGGGCAGACGATTGAGCTTCACCAACGGCGTGCGGCCGACGGTGGCGATGATGTTTTCGTAAATTCCGGACATGGCGGTATTGTTAATGGGTGTGGTTTGAACGGGAGGGCGTGGGGCGCCGGTCACATTCTGGCCGGGCGGGAGCAGGACGCAAGTCGGGGGAATTTTCAGCCCGGGCGGCGGAAAAAACGGGAGCACGTCGCCTGCCCGGGCGCGTTTTTCTGGCCGGCGTTTCTTTTTCAGCCAAGGCTCCGCGTGGCTGAAAACTCAACCCAGCGTTTCACCGCGCTTCATTGCCCTCACGCATGGTGGAGGGGCCGACGATGACGGAATGGGAATGGCGGGGGCCGACGGGATTGGCAGGCTCCCAATGGAAGACACGCGCCGACCGGGTCTTCAGCTGCTCCGTCTGGACGAAGACGGAAATCGCCAGGCTGCGGTCGGCGTCGCTCACCCCGGCCACCGGGGTCACTTCGACGCTCAGCGGCGTGATGCCGCGATTGAGGCCGCCGCTGACGATCTCGGTGGTGGCGCGTCCGCTGACCAGATCGCGGTGGTATTCGCCGAACCGCACCCGCGTCGTGTAGCCGAAGGACGCGACGCGGATTTGGCCGAGATACATGGGCCGGGGACACGCGCGTGGCACGGGCGGCGCCTGCCCGGTGAGAACCGTCTCCGGCTGGTCGAGGAAACCGAGATTTCCCCGCGCCACCAGGGCCGCTTCGGCGGGGTAGTCGCGGAAATTGAAATAACGGCTGGCGAAAAATTTCCAGCCGTCCGGGTCGCGCACGAAATCGAGCACGAGGATGGCGTCCGGCGGCGTGCGGGTGTCGTCGATTCCGAAATCGATCCGCCCGTAATACACCAGCCGCGCCTGGGCGCCGAACTGCTGGCTGCCGGCGAGGCGGAGTCCACGGATTTCCGGCGGCATGAGGGCGAGGGCGAAGAGCGAGCGCGGCCATTCGCGCCGTTGGCTGACGATGCTGTTGCGCACCAGCATCTGCCGCGCGCGGGAGGTATGCCGCGCCCAGGCGGTGAGGTCGCGCCGGGTCATGGCGGTCTTCCACGCGGCGTAGAGCCGCTCCAGTTCGGGCACCAGCCGGGGATCGGCCGGTCCGACGGATTGCGCGCGTGTGCCCTCCGCCGCCCCCAGGAGGAGGAAAGCGGGACAGGCCAGAAGAAAGCGGCGGCGGGACGACATGGGATCGGGGAAAACATGCATTCTGCGTTTTCTTAATGACGATGCCATCGAAAAATGTTTGCCCGGCCTCTTCCCTGCTCTATGTGACGCGCTCCCACCAAGGCGTTTCGTTCTTTCGCATGGCATCCCAACATCCCGTTCCACGCCGTCGTGATCCGATGGAGGTGATGGACCGCAACCGCGCGTTGCTGGCCCAGGCGCAAGGCTATGTTTACAAGGAGACGGAGGGTTTCGAGCTCGCCGCCTGGATTTTCAATCCTCCACAGCATCGGACCACGACCGCGGGGAAGCCGCCCACGACGGTCCCGGCCGAGCCGGAAACGGAGCCGTCCGCCCCCTCCACTCCGGCGACGGCATCGACGGCCGACCACGACGGCGCCAGCCCGGCCCCGGAGAGCCCGCTTGCAGAAACTCCCGCCGCGCTGAAAAAGGCGCCGGCCATCCTGTTTTTTTTCAGCAGCGCGTGGGACAGCGGACTGGTCAGCCAGTTCGCCCCGCACTGCCTGCACTTCGCGCAACGCGGCATGGTGGCCGTGGCCATCGAATACCGCACCGCCGGTCCGCACAATGCCGGCCCTCTGGAAGCCATGGCCGACGCCCGCTCCGCCATCCGCTGGGCGCGTCATCATGCGGACGATCTGGGCATCGATCCCTCGAAGGTAGTAGCCTCGGGAGGCTCCGCCGGCGCGCACGCCGCGCTGGCCGCCGGCCTCATTCCCGATGCCGTCTTCGATGATCCCGATGATCCTCCCGACGTGTCCTGCGTGCCCGACGCGCTGATCTTGTTCGATCCCGTGGTCGAAACCTCACCGCCGCAGGGCTATGGCTCGGGACGCTTTCCCAATCCCCGCTTGGCCCGGCTGGCCAGCCCGATGCGGCATATCCGCAAGAAACTGCCTCCCATGCTGCTCATGCAGGGCACGCACGACCGCGTTCTGCCCTTTGAATTAACCCGCGCCTTCGCCAAGAAAATGGGCCGCTGGTTCCGCCGCAACCACTGCCGCCTCATCCCCTTCGAAGGCTGCGGCCACAGCTTTTTCAATTTCAACGTCGATCCGCGCCTCTTCGAGCAAGCGCTCGGTCATGCCGACGCCTTTCTGGTCGAGCACGGATTTCTCCCCCCGCCGCCCGAGCCTGATAGCGACCTGCGGTTGTAAAGGCAGGGCCGCCCGCCCATAGCGTCCCTCCCGTCCATCAATTACGCCGCAAATCCGAGCCTTCCTCCAAGGGCTCGCCGTCGATCAGATGCGCGGCCAACTGGTGGGCAAAAAACGGCGCATGCAGCGAGCCTTTGGAGCCGAGGCCGTTGAAAAAGGCCAACCGCTCCTGCACCGGATGACGCCCTATGACCGCCTGGCTTTCGCGCAAAATGGGCCGCACCGCCGCGTGATGCGCGAGGGTGCGCCACGGACGCGGCGACAAGGCCGCGAGTCCGGCCTCCAGTTGTTGCCGCGCGGCCTCGGTGGGTTGGGTGTCGAGTTGATGCCAATCGTAGGTCGAGCCGGTGCGGGCGAGTTCGAGCGACGCCGGCACCAGCCATTGCCCGGCGGAGAGGAGGCGCCGGGCGTCGGCCTCTTCGGCGGCCGGCGGCGCAGGGGCTTGGACGGTGAGGATTTCGCCTTTGGCCGCCCGCCATTCCAGCCAGGCAAAAAGCGGGTTCCGCGCCGCCGCATAGCCTTGGCAAAAAACGACGGTGCCGGCGGGAAAGTCGGCTGCTTCGCGAGGATCCCAAGAGCGGGCCTCATAACAGCCGAGCGCCTGGAAATGCCGACGCGAAGCGGCGAGATAATCCGCGCATTCGAGGTGCGCTCCGTGCAATTCCACGCCGCCGAACGGCCCTGCCTCGGGAACGTGGGCGCGGTGAATGAACGGGTGGCGCGCCGGCTCGTGCCGTCGTTTTTCCCAGAGCGCGGCTTCGTCGGCGTGGCGAAAGATCCGCCGGATCACGCGGGGGTGATAAAAGGGGCGTCCCAACGTGCTCGCGATCCGTTCGTAAAACGGCCGCGCCGCAGCCAGCATTTCCTCCACGCGCCAGCTCAGGGCGAGGCGCTGGCCGGTGATGGGAGTGATGAGTCCGGCGGCGATTTTCGAAGAGGTGACCGGCTCCTCCGCATCCGTCACCAGCACGTCACGGCCGCGCTCCAACAGTTCCCACGCCAACGCGGTGCCGGCCAGGCCCTGGCCGATGATGAGGAATTCGACGCGCGCCGGCATGAGCACGAGGCCGCGTTACGCGCGGTAGTTGAAGAGTTCCTCCAACGCGCGCGGCGTCCCGGAGGCCCGCTGGAAGGCGTCCCGCACTTTCTCCTGCATCCGGCGCGTCAACCGCCGGCCCTGCCGTGCGCGGGCCACCTGTTTGAACGTGAGTTGATCCGGACTGGCCTTGACCAACGCGTCATGGGTCACGCCGAGTTCGCTCATCAGGGCGTCCAGCGGTTGGGGGCCGAGGTTGCGTTCGGAATCAGGACCTGAGGGATGTTCACCAACCGGTTTCATGGGCGGACGAGGCGGTTCATTTCGGATCGGGCAAGGAGAGCAATCCCCGGGAAGGAGCGGACGAGGGACGGGGAGGCGGGGCCGACGGCTCCTCGCGCGTCGTTTCCTGCGGGGCCAGCGTGGGAGCCGCTGAGGTCGCCGGCGGGGTTGGCGCCGGGGCTGGTGAAGGCACAGGCACAGGCACAGGCGCGGCCGGCGGCGTGCGGGCAGATTCCCCGTCTTGAGCAGGGGGTGACATCCTTTTTTGCTCTTCCCTCACTCGTTTGACAATACCCCCAAGCAGGCTGCCGGCTTGAGGATTTACATATCGCAAGATTCCCCCCTCAAGGGCTTTTTCAAAAACTTCCACCGCCTGATCGGCCCGGCCATACCTAACGAGATGGAGACCGTAAGACTCCAAAATGGGAATGAATGTGGGGGCCAATTTAAGAGCTTCTTGATACGCCGCTTCGGCTTCCATTTTATATTCAGGGCCAAGCAAGCTCAACTGCTCGGCCAGATTGATCTGCGCCAGGGCATTTTGCGGATATATTGTGGTGGCGGCACGGTATTGCTCGACGGCCTTACGTCTCCGGTCCAAACTTAATACAGGAAGATCACTGTCTTCGTTGGCCCAAGAGACGAATGCGGCAGCAAAGGCCATACGGTTGGGATAATGCGCAGGATCGGTGAGGGCAGCCCTCCGATGATATGGCAACGCTCCCAGATAATCGCCTACTACGGCTCGCGATAGCCCCTGCTCGTAGTCCACTTCGGCAGACGCGACACGCCAGCCCAGCCACGCCGTCCATCCTGCGCCTAAGGCTGTGAGCACGGTCAGGGCGCTTTTCAGACCCGGAACTCGAACCCAACGCCGCGCCTCGGCCTCGAATCCTGGATTGGCGAGAAATCCCAGCAGCGCCGCAACCAACAAAGCGTTGGCGGGGATGTGCAGATTGAAATCGATGATCGAATGAGCGGTAATGGCTGCGACGCCCGTGACCGCTCCCAGCGCCAAAGCCAGACTGTTGCTGAAGATCTCACCAGTGCGGCTAAAGCGTTCGTTGCGATACCAAACCAAAAAGCGCAGCCCGTTGGCTGCATGACATACCAACAACAATAATCCGACCCCTAAACCAACAGCTCCATAATCACCCAATAATTGTGCGTAATCGTTGTGAGCATAAACCGGATCATGGGTTCTCGCGCTCCACCAATTATGAGGAGTCTGGGCGATCAGCTCCCGAGAGTGGTATTCAAAAGAACGAGCGCCGGTGCCCCATACCGGAGAGAGTTTCCATTGCTCTATCGCTATCTGGGTGTAGCCCATTCGCAAATCGCCTGCGGTGAAAATGCGCTCCTTCTGATTGCTGTAGGCTTGATCCAAAAACTGGTAGGCGAGAAATGCGATAAAGGCGCCCAACAGCACGAAGAGCGTGCCGAAAGCGGCCAGA
>CAZQUC010000046.1:0-15734 GCA_964596095.1 uncultured Enterobacteriaceae bacterium | reverse complement strand
CGAGCCCGGCGACGTGCCGGCCGACCCCGCGGAAGACGAGGAGGGGTGAGGTTCTATGGAGTGCGGACGGCTTGCCTCCGCTCTGAGGCGTGAGGGGCGTGCCCCTCGCGGCGGGAGGCACGACGCTTCCCCTGCCGCCACGCCTCTTGCGAACTCTCTCTCCCGCCCCTCCCTCACCGGCAAGCCGATGAGCCCAAAAGCGGAGGCAAGCCTCCGCACTCCGAAATCCGCGAAGGGGCGAGGCGGATTTGTCACCGGAACTGGCAACGAAAATGGCACCTGATGAGATTGGATTTACTATCATCGGCGGGAAAATGTTAGCCACATCACCTCCGCGCGGAATGCGCGGGGGCCGGTTATGCAAATCGCCCTCGTAACGGAAACTTTCCCCCCGGACATCAATGGGGTGGCGCTGACTTTGGAACGTCTGCGCGGTGGATTGGAATCGAAAGGTCACCAGGTCAGCCTGGTGCGGCCCGGCGGTGGAGCGGAGGGAAGCGGGGAGAACCCGCGCGAGCTGCAGGTGCTTTCCCTGCCCGTGCCCGGCTACCCGGAACTGCGCTTCGGGCTGCCTTCGTGGGCGCGGCTGTGGCGGGCGTGGACGAAACGGCGCCCGGACGTGGTGTATGTGGCGACGGAAGGGCCGCTGGGTTACGCGGCGGCGCGCTTGGCACGCTGGCTGGGCATCCCGGTGGCGTCGGGGTTTCACACGAATTTTCCCGACTATCTGCGGGCGCGCTCGCTGCCGGGTCTTGGACGCTGGAGCCTGCGCTATCTGCGCCGCCTGCACAACGGCACGTCGCTGACGCTGGCGCCCTCGCGGGATGTGGCGCGGCGGTTGCAGGGGTCGGGCTTTCATAACATCGAGCTGCTGAGCCGCGGGGTGGATGTTTCCCTTTTCTCCCCCGCCCGACGCGATGAAGCGCTGCGCGCGGGCTGGGGCTGCCGCGAGGCGAACGATGTGGTGTATCTGCTCGTCGGCCGGCTGGCGCCGGAAAAAAATCTGCCCCTGGCGCTGGAGTCCCTGGAAATGCTGGCGCGGCGGGGCGGCTCTTTCCGCTGCGTGGTGGTGGGCGATGGTCCGGATCGCGGTGCGTTGCAACGGCGGTTTCGCTTCGCGCATTTCGCCGGCTCGTTGCGCGGCGAAACGCTGGCAAGGCATTACGCGTCGGCCGACGTGCTGCTTTTTCCCAGCCTCACGGAAACCTTCGGCAACGTGCTGCTGGAAGGCCTCGCCAGCGGGCTGCTGACGTTGAGCTTCGACTATGCGGCGGCCGGGGAGCATGTGGTGGACGGCGTCAATGGCTGGAAGGTTCCCTTTGGCAAAACCCAGGACTTCGCCCGCCGGGTGACGGCCGCGCTGAACCTGCCGCCGCCGGCCCGGCTGGCGCTCGGCCATGCCGCACGCGCCACCGCGGAGGGCCTCGGCTGGGAGGTCATCGTCAGCCGCTTCGAGCGTTTGCTTGTTTCCACCTCCCGCGTGTCCCTCCCACCACCTCAGACCCAGACATGACCCAACCCATCCGTTCCGGCCTCCGTCTCCTCCGTTTCAAAACCCTCTTTCTCTCGGATGTCCATCTCGGCACGCCCGATTGCAAGATCAACGAAGTCAACGATCTCCTGCGCCGCACCCGTTGCGAGAAACTAGTGCTCAACGGCGACATCATCGACGCTTGGCATCTCGGCCGCCGCGCCGGCTGGACCAACAGCCACACACGCTTCATCCGTCTCGTGCTGCGCAAGCTGGAGAAGGAAAACACCGAGGTCGTCTATCTGCGCGGCAATCACGACGACCTGTTGCATCGCTTCCTGCCGCTGCGTCTCGCGCGGCTCTCCATCGTCAACGAGCACATCCACGAGACGCCGCATGGCAAGTATCTGGTCGTGCATGGCGACGGCTTCGACGCGGTGACGACCCGCCATCCCTGGATCGCCCAACTCGGCGCGGTGGGTTACGACCAATTGCTGCGGCTCAACCGTCTCTACAACGCCTGGCGGCGCTGGCGGGGGAAAGATTACTTTTCGCTGAGCAAGGCGATCAAGGCGCGCGTCAAGCAGGCGATCAGCTACACCGGCCGCTACGAGGAGCAATTGCAGGCGCTGGCCGCGCAAAAGAAATGCCACGGCATCATTTGCGGACACATCCATACGCCGGCGGACAAGGTCATCGGCGATATCCACTATCTCAATTCCGGCGATTGGGTGGAGTCACTGACGTGCATCGTCGAGCATCTTGACCGCCGGATGGAGGTGCTCGGGTATCCGGAATTTCTCGCGCTGGCCGGGCCGGCGCCGGGGGTGCGGGAGAAGGCGCGCGGGCGGTTGTAGTTGTTGGGGAGAACCGGCTGGTTGATTCTGAAGACCGGCTGGCTCTGAAAGAGGGCGAGTCTGTCCGAGAGAGGTCGTGCGGCGGTGGGCGGGACGCCCCCGCTACGAAGCGGCTCACTTTTTCTCCACGCGGAAGAAGAGGGCTGGTTCTGAAGCCACGGCGGCGGGGACGGCGAAGGCGCGGGTGGTGTTGGCGCCGCCGGAGGGAATGTCGTCCTCCACCGTGCCCGCGGGCCAGCCGGTGAGGGTCGTGGAATAGGCGATGCGGTAGGTGGCGGCGGCCTCGGAGGCCCAGGTCAGGGAAATTCCTCCGGTCGTGGCATTGCGGGTGAACGCGGTGATGGCGAAGCCCTCGACCGGCGGGACCACCGTGCCGGCCGTGCCTTCGAATTGCACATCGGCATATTGGACGAGCGGGAGCGCGGGATCCCTGAGACTCAGCACGACGAAGCGATACGATGTGTAGCTGGTGGTGTTGTCGAAGGTGATGGTGTCGCCGATGGCAAACCGTTCGTCGGGAAGCTGCAAATCATCGCCGGCGGTGATGAGCGTCCAGTTCTCCGCATCGCCCGGGCCGTGATGCAGGCTGACGATGGGATCGTTGGTGCCATACAATTCCCAAGCCGCCGGGTCGCGGCCGGGGAAGTCATTGGCGGTGGTGACCGTCAGGCCGGTGATGACGGACGGGCCGTAGGCCGGCGTGACGATGAAGCCGTTGTTGATGCCACCGCGGTTCAGATACTTGGTGGCGCTGTCGCCGTCGAGAATGTTCGTCACCGCTTCCCCGGCCGGCGAGCTGCTCTCGGTGTGGGGGATTTGCACGGCAATGATCGCATCGAGCGGCGCGAGCACGCCGGCGCCGGAGCCGTCCGTGCTGGTGTGGAACTGCGCTTCCGCGATTTGCATCAGAGGCAGGGCCGCATCCTTGATCGTCGGGAAAACCAGCCGCCACGAAGTGTAGGCCGTGTCATTGGGCACCGGGATCGGGTCGCTCGGCGTGAAGCGGTCGTCGGGCAGGGCCAAATCGCCCGCGGCCACGAAGGTCCAGGCTTCCGCCTCGCCGTTGCTGTTGTTCGTGCTGAGAATCTCCTCGTTCGTGCCATACAATTCCCAGCGCGCGGGATCACGGCCCGGCGCATCGTTGGCGGTGGTGAGGACCAGGCTCCTAACCACCGCGGCGCCGGAGGCCGGCGTGACGATAAATCCGGAATAGGCCGCCGCATTATTGAGATACTTGGTGTCCTCCCGCCCGTCGATAACCCGGAGCGGGCCTTCATTGAGGGCGCTCGTATTCACATACGAACTCTGCGAGGCCGGCACCTGCACGGCGAGGATGGGGTCGAAGGCCTCGAAGATCGGCGCCACGCCGGATTCGTCGGAATAAAACTGCACCTCCGCGATCTGCATGGAATTGGCGGTGGTGGCGTTCTTGACCGTGGGGAAGCTCAACCGGTAAGAGGTGTAGGCCGCGGCGCCTGTGACCACGATGAGTTCACCCTCGGTATTGCGGGCCGCGGGCAGTGCCAAGTCGCCTTCCTGGATCAAGATCCAATCCTCATCCTGGCCGTGACTATTGTCGATGCTGTCGATGGAATCGTTGGTGCCGTAGAGCTCGTAGGAAGAAGGATCGCGCGGCTCGGCGTCATTGGCGGTGGTGAGGAGGAAGCTCCGCACCGTGGTGGAACCGGCTTCCGGTGTGATGATGAAGCCCGAACCCTGCTTCGCGAAATTCAGATACTTGGTGCCCGGATCGCCGTCGATCGCATGCGCGGGGGTTTCATTCCCCGGATAACGGCTCACCGCCTCCGCCGGCTCCTGCACGGCGAGCACCGCATCCTCGGGCGTGAGCAGCGGCGTGCCTGCGCCGTCGGCTTCGGTGTAAAATTGGAGATCCGAAAACTGCATCACCGTCGCGGGCTGGGGATCGTCCTTCAGCGCCGTGATGATGAGCTTGTAGGACGCGTAAGCCGTGTCGCCACTCACCGCGACGGCAGGTCCGGCGGTGAAGCGCTCCTCGGGCAGGGCAATCGCGCCTTCGCCGATCAAGGCCCAGTTTTCCCTGATTCCGGTGCTGTTGTTGGGGCTGGAGATCGCGTCATCCGTGCCGTAAAGCTGCCAAGCCGCGGGATCGCGCTCCGGGAAGTCGTTGGCGGTGGTGATGACAAAGCTGCGCACCACCTCAGCGAAGCCGGGCGTCACGATCAAGCCGGAACCGACGCCGCCCAAGTTGGCGTATTTCGTTTCGGGCGCGCCGTCCAAAGCCCAGCGCGGTCCTTCGTTGGTGGGAGAGGCGCTGGCGGAGACATCCGTCACATCGAAGTCGAAAGCGATGATCGGATCGCCGGGGGCGAGAATAGGATCGGCGTGAGCGGGGAGAAGGCCAAGCCAAATCCAAACCAAGCTGCGGCCGCAGCTGCGGAGTAACAGGGGCTGTTTCATGTTCGGGGATATTGTTCAGGGATGTTTCGATGGAGGTGTTTCCAAAGCGGCGACGCCTTTCGGACCCACGGGGATTACGCCGTTTGCCATAGAGGCGTCGCCTGATGAATCATACGGATTTCCAGGAGGCTTCCAAAGAAAAAATCACGCTAAATCTTTCATTAAGGAGCTGTTGAAAAGAATAAATTACATTACTATAAATTGAATGTAAAAACAATGAACAGCCAAGGCTTACGCGTCTAAAATGACGCCCGGTAATCCGAGCAAAAAGATAGCCCGATTTATTGTGCTTGTAATATGTAGGCGTCCTTCCCTGGCAGCGATTTTCGGTGAAGAACCCTCCGGCGGGACGCCGGACGAGGCGGGCGGGACGCGCCACCCTACCCGAAGCGCGGGAGCGTCGAACGGCAGCGCGACTCAGAGTTTGCCGCGGAAGTAATTGATGGTGCGGGTCAGGCCTTCCTCCAGGCCGACCTGCGGCTCCCAGCCGAGCAGGGTGCGGGCGCGGGTGATGTCGGGCTGGCGCACGGTGGGGTCATCGACCGGGCGCGGGTGGAAGCTGAGCGTGGAGCCGCTGCCGGTGAGCGCGATGATGCGTTCGGCGAATTCCTTGATGGTCAGTTCGTTGGGGTTGCCGATATTGACCGGCTCGTGGTAATCGGCATTGGCCAGCCGCCAGATGCCGTCGATGAGGTCATCCACGTAACAGAACGAGCGGGTTTGCCCGCCGTCGCCATAGACGCTGAGCGGCTCGGCTTGGAGGGCTTGGGCGATGAAGTTGGGGACGACGCGTCCGTCGCGCAGCCTCATGCGCGGGCCGTAGGTATTGAAGATACGGACGATGTGGGTATCCACCCCGTGGGTGCGGTGGTAGGCCATGGTGATGGCTTCCGCGAACCGTTTGGCCTCGTCGTAACAGCCGCGCGGGCCGACGGGGTTCACGTTGCCCCAGTATTCCTCTTGTTGCGGGTGTTGCAGCGGATCGCCGTAGCATTCGCTGGTGGAGGCGAGGAAGAACCGCGCTTTCTTGGCATGGGCGAGACCAAGGGCGTTGTGCGTGCCGAGCGAACCGACCTTGAGCGTTTGGATGGGAAATTCCAAATAATCGACCGGGCTGGCGGGGGAGGCGAAGTGAAACACGTAATCCACCGCATCGGGCAGGAACAGGTGATTGGTCACGTCCTGTTTGATGAACTTGAAGTGTTCGTGGCCCGCCAGGTGCTCGATGTTGGCGACGTTGCCGGTGATGAGGTTGTCGATGCCGATGACACGATGGCCTTCAGCGAGGAGGCGATCGGTGAGATGAGAACCAAGGAATCCGGCCGCGCCGGTGACGACTGAGGTGGGCATGCAGTGAGTGAGGACGATGAAAAACGGGGTTGGGTGAAAAAAGACGGTGGGGGTGAACAGGGAGGACAGTGGGTCAGAAGCGGTAGGCCAGCAAGCGCTGATGCCATTCGCGCAATCGGGGCAGCGGCGGGAAGGGGTTCCAGTCGTTGTAAGTCAGATTGCCCACCATGCCGGCGAGGAGGAAATCCGTGTAGTCGGGTGTTTCTCCCCACACGAAGGGCGTGTGGGCGAGCAGATGCTCGAAGGGGCGCAGTTTGTCCACCGCCTCCTCCCACAGCGCGTCGCGGCGGGCGGCCCACTGCTCGACGCAGCCGGGGCCGAATTTGCGCTCCTTGTGCCGGAGCACCATGCCGCGGGCCACGGGGTCGGTGAGCGAGGGCACATAGTGAATGTCGCAGAGTTTGAACGTGACGCCTTCCACGTCGTTTTCCAAATACGGCAGGAAGACCGCCTGCTGTCCGGCGAGACGCTCCGGAAAGAGCCGTCCGCCGCAGGCCACCGCATCCACGAACCGCGCCACGTCCTGGGAATCGCCCGCGGTTTCCCAAACCACTTTGCCTTCGTGCTCGACCACGGGCACGCCATAGTAACCGCCACGGGTCAGGCGGATGATCTCCGCGCGATCGTGATTGGGGACTTCGACTGTTTCGAAGGGGAAGCCCGCGGCTTGCAGCGCCAGCCGGATAGGAATGCAATAAGGGCTGTGGGCGAGTTGATAGAGCGTCATGCCGAAGGTGGTGTGCCGAGGTCAGAGTCCGGGTTGGCGAGGTCGGGGATGGGCGATTCCTCCGGGAGGATAGCCGCGGCCGGCTCCGCGCTCCGCACATGGGCTAACAAGCGTTGCAACTCGGCCGCGGACCATTGGCCGGGCACGGTGGCGTCGTCGAGATAGCCGTAATTCAGCACCGAGCCGAGCTGGCCGAAGAGCAGCCGTGAGACGGGACCGAACCGGCCCATGCCCATGAGCGCGAGCGGTGTGTCGGGAAATTTCGCCAACAATCCGGCCAGTGTGGCCAATTCCTCCACGGTGGAAATCGTCACCGCCAATTTCACCACATCCGCGCCGTCGGTCTTCGCCTCGGCCACGTATTCCTCCAAGCGGGACACCGGCGGCATGGCTTGGAAATCATGGAACGAGCCGATGATGATTTTGTCGGCATCGTGCGCCTGCTCGACCACGTCCTGGAAGATGGCCAAATTCGCGATCTCGAGGTCGAGGAAATCGAACTCATCCACCAAATTGAGCATCAAGGCGTGACGCGGCGTCCGTCCCAGGTTGTTGAGTCCGCCTTCGCGCGGATCGCGCACGGTCAGCAGCGAGGGCCGCGGATTTTTTTCCACCGCTTCCCTCACCTCGGGCACCGCCGAGGGGAAGGCATCGAGGCGGAATTCCACCACGTCGCACGCCGATGCGACCGCGTCCCAGTCGGCGCTAGTGAAGGCCGTCGAGGCGAAACTGCCCGCGACATTCACCGCCGCGGGAAATCCTGATTTTTTCCATGCGGGGGAATCACTCATGTGTTTAGGTCGAAACGGGTCTTGCCAAGGCGGCGCGGTGGGTGCAACGCCTTTGTGCCATACGAAGCCTCCGAAGATGTTAGGACGCAAACAGGAAATCAATCTGCAATTCAGTCTGATCCTCGACGCCGCGCTGCTGCTGGCGGCCTTTGGGTTTGCCTACCAACTGCGCGTGCATTTCCCCGACCTGTGGATTTTTTCCGGGGATCCCATCTCCTCCATCGAGCGCTTTTATTGGTTGCTGGTGGTGATCGTTCCGTTCACGCCGCTGGCGCTGGAGTATTTTGGTTATTATGAGCATCCTCTCCACAAGCGGCCGTGGCCGTGGCGTTCGCTCCAGCAGATGGCGCAGGCCGGCTTGCTCATCGGGGTGATTATCGGCGCGGTGGTCATCTTCGTGCAAAAAAGCGCGGAAAGCCGCGCCGTGCTGGCGCTGCAGTTTGTGTTGGCGCCGTTTTTCCTGCTCGGCAAGGAATGGCTGGTGCGCGCCTACCTGCGACGGAAGGCGCGTGATGAAGGCTGGCGGGAGCGCGTGGTCATCACCGGCTCGCCGGAAGAAGTCGCCGAGCTGGTGCGCGATCTGCCCAAGGCCGTTCGCGATGAGATCATGATCGCCGCCACGATCGACATCACGCAGCAGCCGATCGAGGAATTCGTCAACACCCTGCACGAGGTGGCGGCCGCGCGGGTGGTGATCGCCGCGGGCCATTTGCACTTCGAGAAAATCCAGGAAGTGATTTTTGCCTGCGAGATCGAAGGGGTGGAAGCCTGGCTGTGGACGGATTTCGTGAAGACTTCCATCGCGCGCCCGACCTTCGATGCCTTCGGGGGCAAGCCGATGCTGGTCTTCCGTTCCACGCCCGAAGCCTCGTGGGCGCTGCTGGCGAAACGGTTGCTGGACATTGCCGGCGCCACGGTCGCGCTCATTTTTCCCGGTCTGCTCTTTCTCCTTGTGACGTGGATCGGCATCAAATGGCAATCCAAGGGGCCGGTGTTCTTCACCCAGGTGCGCAGCGGGAAGAACGGCAAACCCTTCACCATGTATAAATTCCGCACCATGCACACCGATGCGGAGCAGCGGCGCGCCGAGTTGGAGAGCCTCAACCAGATGAGCGGCCCGGTTTTCAAGATCGACCAGGACCCGCGCATTTTCCCCTTCGGCAAATTCCTGCGCAAATTCAGCATCGACGAGTGGCCGCAGTTCTGGAACGTGCTGCGCGGGGAAATGAGCCTGGTCGGACCGCGTCCGCTGCCGGTCTATGAAGTGGCCCAATTCTCCGCCGCAGCCCAGCGGCGCCGGCTGAGCGTCAAGCCCGGCCTGACCTGCCTGTGGCAAATCAGCGGGCGCAACGAGATCAAGGATTTCGATGAATGGGTCGCGCTGGATCTCGAATACATCGACAATTGGTCATTCTGGCTCGATGTCTCGATCCTGCTGCGGACGCTGCCCGCCGTGATCTTCGGCTCGGGCGCGAAGTGAGCCGCATCGCAGGGCAGGCGCCCGGGGCCGCCATTTCGGAGGTTCCCGCACTTGCAGGGGGACCGCTTTGGCGAATGCTGCCGTGCATGTCTGGTATCTTCAACCATCTCTTCCAGCGGCTGTGGCCGATGGCATGCCTTGTCGTCGGACTTTCCGGGTGCGGTTGGCAAAAGCCGCCGGTGGAGCGGAAGGCCGAGGACCGCTTCTTCCGCGACATGATGGAAGGCCGCCGGGCCATGGGCCAGATCACGGAAGTGAACGAGGCCAAGGGCTTCGTCTTGTTGCGCTCGCCGGTTTCCCGTCGCGTCCAGCCGGAGACCGACCTCGTCGTGCGCGCGGTCGGGGATGGCGCGGTGACGGCCAAGCTCCGCATCAGCCCGGAACGCACCACGCAATTCCTCGCGGCGGATGTCACCGAAGGCGCGCCCAGCGTCGGCGATGCGGTATTTTTCCCGGCCGATCAAAAGCCCGTCTCCACCGCGCCGCCCGCGTTGACGACCACGCCGTCTCCGACGGACATCGGGGCCCCGGCCGATACGCTGACGCCGGATTCCCTGTCCCCCGCCGACCGGCTTCCCTTCTCCATGTCCGACGTGCCGCCGCCTGCCACCGGGAGGGAGGACGCGCTACCCCCGCTGGGCCGGCCTTCGGGCTCCGAGGAAGACGTGCCGGACTTCGCGCCGTTGCCCGAGCCGCCCGCGGAGTGAGGCGCGCTCGCCGCCTTGGATGAGCGTCAACTTGCCATTTCGCCGCGCGTGGTTAATGGTTTCTCATGATCGACCTGCTCACCAAGCCCGCCTTCCAGAAGCGAGCGTTGCCTTTGTCCGTGAAGGCGTGGCATGAGATGATCGCCAAAAACATGGCGCCCAAAAGGGCGGAGCTGATCCGAGGCGTGATCGTCGAAAAAATGTCCAAATCCATCCTCCACGTCAAGCTGGTATCACGGCTGCTCCAGATGCTTCAGGAACAGGTAGGTGCCGCCTATTGGGTGCGCAAAGAAGACCCACTGACCTTGATGGACTCCGAGCCCGAACCCGATCTTTCCGTCGTCGCGGGTTCCATCGACGATTATCCCGCCCATCCGACGACCGCCCCTCTGGTTGTGGAAATTTCCGTAACCACCTTGGAGGATGACCGCGAAATGGCGGCCATTTACGCGGAGGCGGGAGTGGAGGAATTTTGGATCGTCAACGCCCGGCAGCCCGGCATCGAAGTTTATCGTGAGCCGACACCAGCCGGGTATCTCCGCAAAGAAATCCTCGCGCCGGGTGAAACCCTGGCCTGCCAAAGCCTGCCGGCCATACGCTTTGTGGTCGGCGATCTCTTCAGAGACCTGTCGGCACCCACTCCTTGAGCCGGCTCGGCTCAGAGCCATGTTGGTTAGTCTGGAGTTTCCAGCCCGGTGACGGATGCTGATTTTTTGTGACGCCAGAGGCCGTGCGCGAGCCACAGGCTGGTGAGGAAGGTGAGGGTTTGCCAAAACCAGAAGGCGGGGCCGAGGGCACGGGCGACGGGGAGAGAAAGCTCGGTGGTGGGCAGCCCGAGTTGCACGGCGGCTGGGAGCGCGGCCGCGGGTGACGCGAGGGCGATCCACAACGCGGCCGTGGAAAGCTTGGCGGCCGTGAGAATGCCGGCGATCATGATCGGAACAGCGCCGATGAAAACCACGGCGAGGAACGCGGCTTTGCCGCCCCAACGCTCGAGCAGGGCGTGGAAGGCCACTCCGCCGCTGAACAACACCAGTGCCGGCAACCACGACGCGTAGGCGGGCAAGGTGAGACCGAGGAACCAGCGGGAGCCGAGCAGGGCTTGAATGAAAAAATCCCATCCGAGGGCGGCGACGGCCACCATCGCGAGCACGAACCAGAACGCGGTGGAGGCATCGGAGCCGACGGGCAGGCGCGGCAGCCCGAGTTTGCGCGCCCGTCGCAGGCCGCGGGACTGGCCGTCGCGCGTCGGCGTGATGATGAGCGTGAGCACGAGCAGCAGCAGGAAAATCACCAACCCGTAAACGCCCGTCATCAACATCGCTTCGGAAATGGTCGGCCGCCACGCGCCGTCCAGCGCCATGCGCACGAACCGGCTGGTGGAAAATTGCCGCGCCGGAAAAAGACTGCCTGGCTCAATCAGTGGCAAGGCATTGCCGAGGAGCAGAAGCTGCAACCACGCCAGCAGCCCGACCGCCCAGAACTTGCTCAGCAAGTGCGCCTCCGCGCGCCGCCACCGCCGCCACAGCATGACGAGGAAGGTCACGATCAGCCCGCTTTGCGAGAACAACGTAAAAACCGTCTCGGAAAAATTGAGATTGAAGAACTTGGCTGGTTGCAAAATTGATTGCAAGCTGGAGACGACGCCCCCGGCGCGGCGCGGGATGAAATGCGCGAGGTTCTCCTCGAACACGGGCCAGACGGTGAAGTATTTGAAGGTGGTGAGTCCAAAACGGGCCACCTGCGGCATGACCGTATAGAGGATGAAGACGATGGCGATGGAGACGAGGAAAGCCCAGCGCCGGTTCTTGACCACGGTGCCAGCCACCAGCCCGGTAAGATGATAGAGCACCGCGGAGGAAAGAAAGACCGCGTAAAACGACCCCCACGCGTGGAATGGCACCTCGCCTTTCCACAGCGCCCACGCGGTGAAAGGCAGCGTGGCCGCGAAGAGCACGTATTCGCGCACCGGCAGCCCGAACAAATAGCCGAGCACCTTGGTCAGCGGGCTGAGGGGCGTGAGCCGCTGGTAGTCGAGCACGCCTTCGTCGGCCTCCGCGGTCATGCCGCCAGCCACTTGGCCGGTGCCGAGAAAGAAGAGGATCAGGCTCTGCACGACCATCAGCGGAATGATGGTGAATCGCTCCGCGTCCGCCGCCGACAACTCCGGATTGATTTGAAAACGCACCGCGGTGCGGATGGCGAAAAAGAGAAATCCCGCGATCAACAGGACGATGAGCAGCCACGCTGAAAGCCCGGTCACCCGCAGCCGGGAACGGCAATAACGCCGGAAGATCGGATTCCGCCACAGTTGCCAAAACGCGGGCGCGCTCATCGGTCGTGGCGGCCCTCCGCGACTTCGACGAGGATGTCCTCGAAGGTTGATTTGTGCTCCTCCAGGGCCGCGACCAGGAACTCCTCCCGGATGAGGCGCGCCAGCAACGCGGCCTGCTCTTCCTGGCTGCCGGTGAAATGCAGTGTGATGTCGCGCGCCAGACTCCCCTCCCCCACGCCGAGGTCCGTCGTTTCAGCCAGGAACGATGAGGGCGGCATGACCGCGGTCTCTCCGACGCCCGGCTGGCCGGTCAGCCACGCGAGGGCTTCCTCCACCCGCTCGAGCACGGTCAGCGAGAGCCGGCGCTCGGCGCGGCCGAGCAGACGGCGCACCTCATCGACCGAGCCGGAGGCAAGCAGTCGGCCGCGGTTCATGACGCAGAGCGAGGTGCACATTTCCGCGAGTTCGCTGAGAATGTGCGAGCTGACAAAGACCGTCGCTCCCTCTTGCGTGAGCTTGCGCAGCGCGAGGCGCAGATTGCGGCGCGACAGCGGGTCCATGCCGCTGGCCGGCTCGTCGAGGATCATGACCCGCGGGCGGTGCAGCAAGGTTTTCGCCAGCACCAGTCGTTGCGTCTGGCCGCGCGAGAGCGTCCGGCAATACACGCCGCGTTTGTCGGTCAGCGAGACCTCGGCCAGCACTTCCTCGATCCGCTCGCGCCGCCGCCCGCCGGACCCGAGATCATGCGCCGCCGCGAACATATCGAGAAATTCCCAGACCTTCAGATCGGACGGCACGGGCGCGAGATCGGGCATGTAACCCATGATCCGGCGCGCCGCGCGCGGGTGCTCCAGGATGTCGATCCCCGCCAGCCGGACCTCGCCGTAGGTCGGCTCCATCAACGTGGCCAGCACGCGGAAGGTGCTGGTCTTGCCCGCGCCATTGGGGCCGACCAAGCCGAAAATCTCCCCCGGCGGCACGCTGAGCGAAATATCATCGACGGCGACGAAATCCCCGTAATCGACGCGCAGATCGCGGATGTCGATCGCGGGCGCGGCGGTGGGGGCGGGCGGTGGTGTGGCAAGGGGCAGGCTCATCCGGCGTCCGGGATACGCGGAGCAGAGCCGCAATGTTTCACGCCTGCAAGTTCAATTGGCGCGGCGCGTATTAGTGGCGGAGGATGGGCAGCTTTCCGCCCCCGCGCCTCACCACCCCATTGCCCCGCCATGCGATCCATTTTACCGCTCATCCTCGGCCTCCTCATCGGCGCCGCCGGTTCCGCGTTGTTCGTGCGCAGCCTGCCGCCGGAAAAAGACTCCACCGCGGAAACGGTGATCGAATTGCGCCGCGAAATCGAACGCAAGGAACTGCGCATCGCGGAGCTGGAGCAGAGCGAAATCCATGCCGCGGAAAAACTCGAACGCCTCGCCACCCACAGCAAGCTCTCCATCATGCGCGACATCCGCGACGGGCGCACCGTGGACATCAATGACGTCTTCAATGCCGCCAAGCCCTTTCTCCACGGCTTCTCCCCCTTCTTCGATCGCGTCCGCAAACTGGAGCAACGCAAGAGCATCGAGCGCACGATGGCCGACCTCACCAAAACGTATCAATTAGATGACGCCCAGCAGGCCGCCATCACCCAATGGATGCAACAACGCGCCGACGAGCACATGCGCCACTGGCAGGAAGTGACCGGCAGCGAGCAGAGCACGATGGAGGATTTCACCAAAGCCACGCAGGACTTCAAACCGCGCGAAGGCCTCGATGAGCTGATGGAGCAGCAATTGAGCGGTGACGCCCTGGCCCGCTACCGGCAGGACCGCCTGGAGGAACGCGTCAATCGCGTGCAATACGAAGCCGACCGGCGCGTGGAGCAGCTCGACGGCGTGGTCAGCCTCGACGAAGGCCAAAAGGACCAGGTATTCTCGCTCATGGCGCGCAGCTCGCGGGATTTCGATTCCTCCATGAGCTTCGAGGGCTTGGGCGACGACGCCACCGTGCTCCCGCCCGGCGAGTCCCGCGACGAAGCCGTGCTCTCCGTGCTCAGCAAGGACCAGCGCCAGCGCTACGAAGCGCACCGCCAGGAACAACGCCGCCAAGCCGAAGCGGACATGCGCGAACTCGGCCTCCGCCTGCCCCCGAATTGGGACATCTTCGGTGAATAACGCGGCCGAGCCCCGGCAGGCATGATCTCCCGCGCCCCGGCCGCTCGGGGGGGAGCCGGACGAACCGGAGTGCGAGGAAGCCCGGCACCACGGTAATTTCTTTCGTCTCTCCGGGACGAAACAGTGAAAACAAACATCATAATTGATGCATAAGCCTTGGGGGAAAGGCGGTCCATCCTGACCGATGCTCGGCGGGAGATCAGCCGCCACGCGGTGTTTCGGAGGCCGGCCGGAAGCCGAACCAGACGATGAGCCAGGCGACCAACGCCGCCACGGCGCCACCGGCGAGGGACTGGAACATATCGTGCTGGATAACGACGCCGGCCACCAGCGCGCCGAGCAGGCGCGAGCCGCCCATGAACATGGAGAATGTGCCTTGCATGGAATTGCGGAAATGATCGCCCGCCTGCCGGTCGAGAAGCATCGGCACCAGCAGGTAGAGCGCGAGGATTTCCAGGCCGTGCCCGAGTTGCACCGCCAGCGCCACTCCGACATGCGGAAAGCAGGCCAGCAGCCCCATCCGCAGCACGGGCCAGGCGAGGCCGATCATGATGAGGCCTTTCTCACCGAAGCGCTTCAACAGGCGCGGCAGCAGCAGGGTGGTGAGGATTTCGCAGAACACCCCGAAGTTGATGAGGAGCGGAATATGCGGTCGCGGCAGGTGGAGATAATCGCGCAGGTAGATGGGGAAGAAGCTGTGGTAGATGACGCCCGCGCCCGCCGTCAGGCTCAGTCCGGCGCAGAGCCAACGGGTTTCCGGGCGGATGAGCTGGCGCAGCGCCTCCAGAGTCGGCATCCGGCGCGGGCCGGCGGCCGGGGGCACGGGTTTCACCGGCGGCAGGCTCCACACCGCCCCCAGCATGCTGCCGAGGGCGAAGACCATCGCGGTCAGGACCGCGGGCCGGACATCTTCGGCCCCTTGCAGGAGCCACCACAGCAGCACGGTCGGCGCGAGATAACCGATGGTGCCCCAGATGCGGATTTTCGGATACGGCGTCACCACGCCGCCCGTCTGCTGTTGTTGACGTGCGGTGGAAAAATACAACCCGTCCTGCACCGGAAAGATGGCCACGCTCGACAGCCCGTAAGCCGCCATCAACACGAAGGTCACGGTCACCGAGGGGCTGCCCAGCAGCAGCCACAGCGCGCCGCCGGTCAGCGTGTAGGCCGCGGCCAGGATGTGGCGGGTTTGCAGCCGCGTGTCGGCCAGCAGCGTCATCAGCGCGGGCGTCACCAGCGTGGAGCACGAGACCATCGCCAGCGCCAGGCCGATCTGCGAGGGCGTCAGCCCTTTGTCGTCCTTGAGGAAGACCGTCAGCAGCGGAGCGATGCTGCCAATGATGCCATACGAAAGGAAATACTGGATCTGAAGCGGGCGCATGCGGTGGCGCGCGGCTCCCAGCCGCCGCCAGTGTCGCGATCATGCGCGGTCTCCGTGGTTGCACAAGCGCCGGTTCGGTTTTTCCGCG
>CAZQUC010000045.1:0-15745 GCA_964596095.1 uncultured Enterobacteriaceae bacterium | reverse complement strand
TCCATGCGCGGGTAGATGTCGAAATATGCCGCCGCGCCGCTGGGCATGACGCCGCGCACCAGGGCGGCCGTGCCCGAGGGGGTCTCGTGCAGGCGCAGGAAGCGGGCGCGCACGCCTTCGAGGTTGGAAAACAATTCGGTGGGCTTGGCGCGCAGCCGGCGCACCAAGCCGTCGCGCAATTCTTTCCAATTCGGATTCGCGTCCAGATCCAGTCCGGCGAAGGCCGCCTCCGTCATCGCGCTGACGTCCAGCTCGCGCGCCACGGTTTCGAAACGGCCTTCGGTGAGTTGCGTGGCCACGAGATCGCCCAACTCGGCCAGGGCCTCGCGATGGGCGGGCGACAGCGGCCGTTGGCTGGTATTGGGCAAGGGCGCGCTCCTGGTCATGGCCGGCGTTGGCCCGACCTCATCCGGTTCTACCGGCTGAAACCACGGCACGAATTTCGCCGCTGCCAGCAACGCCAACGCGCCCGCGCTGAGCCACACGGCATTGAGCCAGCGGCGCGGAGGGCGCGGCGAGCGGACGGTCACGGGCGGGGCGGATGGTTTCACTCAAACAAATGATTGGGCACGACCAACTTCGACCCGGCAGCCAGCGGGGCATTGGCGTCCAGATGGTTGAGGCGGGCGATAATGGCGGGGGAAGTATGGAACAGGGCCGCCAGACTTTCCAGGGAATCGCCTTTTTGCACGGTGTAGCCGAGCAGGCTGGGATCGGCCGCGCCTTTGCGTGGGCGGGACGCCGGCGCCGGCTCCTCCGGCACGGTGCCGGGGGGCGGGATTTTCAGTTCCAGTCCTTCGTAAAGCGAGGCCGAGCCGTCTTCCAGTTGATTGAAGGCTTCCACGCTGCGGCGTTCCAGGCCATAGCGTCCGGCGATCTGGCTGAGCGATTCACCGCGGCCGACGGTGTGCCAGCGCCAGCCTTCCGGCAGCAGGGGCCGCGTGGATTCGCCTGCGGCGACGGTGGTGAATTCCTCCCCGGTCTCTCCTCCGGCCGCACCGTGTCCCGGCACGGAAAGAAACGCGCCCGCGCGGAGTTTGGAGGGGTCGCTCAGGCCATTGGCGCGCATGAGTTCGCGCTCGGACACCTGGAAGCGCCGCGCCAGCGCATGAATGGTGTCTCCCGGCTTCACCTGGTATTTGGAAGCGGCCGCCGGCGGGCGATCCCGGCCGTAACGATTGCCGCCGGAGGACGGTGGTGGCGTCGTTGGCTCGGCGCGCGGCGCGGGCGGCGGTTTGGAGGCGGCGGTGGCCGTGGCCTTGCCGTGTCCGGGAAGCCGCAACGATTGTCCCGGATGAATGATCGTGCTGGCTTTGAGACCGTTCGTCTGTTGCAGGGCTGCGACGGAAACGCCGTAACGCCGGGCGATGGAAGACAGCGATTCACCCGCCCGCACTTTGTGGGTGACCGCGGTGGATGAGGGCGACTTGGCCGGCGCCTTCCGCGTGGGAGTGGAAACGAAAGTGGTGCCCTCCAGATCGCCCAATCGTCGTTCGTGATCGTCCAACTGTTGCGTCACCTTGGCCTGGAAGTTGGCGGTGTCCCGCGGGGCCGGCGCGCGGCGGTTTTTCGTCCGCGCCGGAGCGGACGTTGCCACCGCCAAGGTCAACCCCAAGAACATCAGAGGTCTCCAAAATTTTTCTTGCAACATGGCTGAAATTATAGATTTCATAATTATCAAGCGCAACCGAATAAATTCCGCCGCCGTATCTGTTTCCGCTGAAACAGCCGGGGAGAAGGCCGCCTCACCTGCCGCTCCGGCCGGGACGCCGATGGATGGGCGGCGGCCGGAGAGCGCCCGTGGCGCAGGGTGGAAAACCTTGGCTCGCGCGGTGGGAGGCGGCGTGATGGCGGGCTTGGCGGCCTTCATCGTGTGGTGGCGAATGGCCGGCCCCCCGCCGGGAGCGGCCGAGGCCGAAAGGGACGAGCGGCCGTTGATCGTCATCGACGCGGGCCACGGCGGCGTGGATGGCGGCACTTCGGGATTCGGCGTGCTCGAGAAACACGCCGCGCTGGATACCGCGCTCCGCACGGCGCGCGAGTTGCGGCGACGCGGCGCGCGGGTCCGCCTGACGCGCGAGAGCGATGTCACGCTGGAGTTGGCCGAACGGCCGCGCCTGGCCAATGAATGGGGGGCGGACGTGCTGGTCTCGGTGCATTTCAATTTCAGCACCCACTCGCCGGCCATCCGCGGCGTGGAGGCGTATTACTCCGCGCCGAAAACGTTGGAGGCCCAACGCGGTTTTGCCCAAAAAATGGAGCGGTGGAAGCCGCGCCCCGTCATGGCGAGCGGGGTGCCGGATGCCGCGGCCTTGCTCGCGGGAGAAACTATGGAGGCGGGGCCGACGGCGGCCGATCTCGCCGCGGCGGATGAGGCCTTGGCGGCGGCCGTGTCGGCGGCGGTGGCGGCCCGTGCGCGCACGCCCGATCGCGGCGCGCGCAATCGGCCTGGCTTGGCCGTGACCCGTCACGCGGCGACCGCGGCGGTGCTGGTGGAATGCGCCTTTCTCTCCAACGAAGCCGACGCCGCGCGCGCCAAGACCGCCCGTTGGCGTGGCGAATTGGCCGCCGGCATCGCGGACGGCGTGCTGGCTTGGATGCGGCAACGCGCCCCTCTCACACCCTCCGCCGCCTCCACGCCCGCCGACTGAGGCGTCAGCGGCAGAGCCACCACACGAACCCCACCTTGCAGAGCAGGTGCAGCAGTTGATCGACGTGGAAATTGATCTTCCGCTCGATCTTCAGCCAATCGATCAGCCAATGCAGCACCAACTCGGCCGCGCCGAGCGCCGCGCGTCCGGTCAACAGCCAGACGATCCCCGCGTGGATGAGCGCGTGCGCCGTCAGGCAATGGAGCCATAAGGTGCGGGCAGGCGGCAGGTCGGTGTAGGCGTGGGCGAAATGGCGGTTTTTGTGCTTGGCCAGGAAGTCGCTCTGCAACGGGTAATCTCCCAACGCATGACCGATGGCCAGCGCGAAAAACAGCGCCCATCCGGCGGTCGCGCCGCCGTCTTGTAACCACCACACGGTCATGCTCGACCCTTGCCCCGAGGCCGCCCTTTCCGCAAGTGAACATTGGCGCGGAAAGGCGCGCGGGCTTGGCGGCGGGTCCGGCCGCGCGTCACCACGGGCGCTCCAGCCATTCCTTCGCGATCGCCCAATCCGCCGCGGTCAATTGATGGCCCGCGTCGAGCCAGCGCAAGGTGGCGCGGGCGCCGGTCGCCGCGAGCATTTGCTCCAGGGCCTGGGCTTGGCCGGGCGTGACCAGGGGATCGTGCCGCCCCTCCAGCAGCAGCACCTCCGACGTGCCGGACGTGACCGCCGATCGCTCCGGCGCAAAGGGCGGCATAGCCCGCAACAGCACGGCGCCGCGGAGGATCTCCGGATGCCGCAGGATCAGGCTGGCCGCGATGTTCGCGCCATTGGAGTAACCGAGCGCGATGACTTTCGAGGGATCGAACGCATACGACGCGGCCGCCGCTCGGACGAAGCCGGCCAATTCGTCGGTGCGGTGGAGGAGATCCGCTTCGTCGAAGACCCCCTCGGCCAACCGGCGGAAGAAACGCGGCTGGCCGTGCTCCAGAATTTTCCCGCGCGGACTCAGCAGCGACGCGCCGGGAAGGAGCGAGCGTCCGAAGTCCAGCAGATCGTTTTCGTTGCCTCCGGTCCCGTGCAGCAACAGCAGGGTGGGGGCATGCGCCGGACCGGACGGGCCGGGCACGAAATGGTGGATGAAGTCCAGCGCGTCGGATTGGAGATGAGAGTTCATGGCGATGGGATCAAGTGGCGGGTTCATAGATCAGCGGAGTGACGCCGGCCTCGATGGCGGCGCGGCGCGGTTCGAGGAACGGCGGCAGGGCGAGCGTTTCGCCGAGATGCTCCACGGCCTCGCCATCGGCCGCGAAGCCCGGCCCGTCGGTGGCGATTTCAAAGAGGATTTTTCCCGGAATGCGGAAGTAGAGGGAATGAAAATAGTGCCGGTCGATCTTTCCCGAGGTCGTGACGCCGTGGGCTTCCAGATGACGCTGCCAGTCGAGCAACTCGGCGGTGGAGTCCACCCGCCAGGCGACGTGATGCACGCCCCCGGCTCCCAATGCGCCGGCGGACGACGCGCCGCTCAACCGCACCCGCGTGCCCGGACCGCCGGCGCCGGTGGCCAGCAGCTCCGGCTCCGCTTCGGCGCGGAAGCCCAGCACGCCGGTCAGCAGCGAAGCCGTAGCGGCCACATCGGGCACGCACAGACCGACCTCCGCCAGCCCTACAATGGCGGCCTCCGCAGGAACGGGACTCCCGCGCCAGGGATGGAATTCCGACACGTCGGCCGGACGCGGCTCCGCGATCAAGCGCAGGCGTTGCCCCTCATGATCCCGGAACGGCAGCGTCGGCAGGCCAGACACCGCTTCGACAGGGCCATGCGCCACCTGCTGCCGGTCGAACCACTCGACCCAATGCGCGAGCGACGCTTCGCCGCCCAACACGCGCAAGGCGGTTTCGCTGATCGTGCCCGCACCAGGGCGTGCGGGTTGCATGTCCGGCCATTCAAAAAACGTCAGATCCGTGCCGGCACTGCCCAAGGCATCCGCATAAAAAAGGTGATACGCGCGCACATCGTCCTGGTTGACGGTGCGCTTGACCAGACGCATCCCGAGATGCTTCGTGTAAAAATCAAGATTGCGCTGCGCGTGGGCCGTCACCGCGGTGACGTGATGAAGGCCGCGCAATTGGGGTTGATGAAGAGTCGTTGTCATGCCCCCATCTTTCCCCTTCGCCCGGCTTTGTATAATGCCATGTCGGCAGGCTGAGCATACCTTGCGGTGCAGGCTGGCCCCGCGCCGGATCGCGCAAGATGCCTGAGAACCTGCTTAAGATCTTTAAGAAAGCCGAAATAATGGAGAGATGAGCATCACCTCATCCAGAGCACCCTCGTTTTACTACGCCTATTTTTGCCCTCTCGGTGGACGCTATATGCTGATTATCAGTTTTTAATAACGTCTGTTTCTTTCAACGCTTTATTCACCTCTTGGCGGGCTTGGCGTTTCTTGGCGCGAGGCAAATGAGGTTCGCGCAAAGGCCGCCAAGCCCGCCAAGAGGTGGAAAAAAATAGCGGCCTGACGAGAATCGCGAGCCACAGGTTTCCCGTTGCCGGACGAGGGCTCCCTTGGGGAAAAGGCAGTGGTCTTTTTATGGCGCGGCGGCGGCGGCGTTCTCCGCCCGTTTGTCCTCTTCCATCACGGCGAAGGCCTGGTGGTTGTGGATGCTTTCGTAGTTTTCGGCTTCGATGCGGAACCAGAAGATGTCGGGATGGGCGCGGGCGCGCTGGGCGATGTTGCGCACGAGGTCTTCCACAAAGACGGGGTTGTCGTAGGCGCGCTCGGTGACGGTTTTTTCGTCGGGGCGTTTGAGGACGGAGAACAACTCGCTGCTGGCGCTGTCCTCCACGAGCCGGGCGAGGTCTTCGATCCACACGGGTTTGCGGAAGCGCACGGAAAATTTGACCAAGCCGCGCTGGTTGTGCGCGCCGCGGGCGCTGATGGCCTTGGAGCACGGGCAGAGGGTGGTGACGGGGATTTCGGAATGCACGACGAAATCGATCTTTTCGTCTTTGGTGCGGACTTCGAAGGTGATCTGGTAATCGAGCAGGCCTTTGGCGCCGGTGGCGGGGGCGGTTTTTTCGATGAAGAAGGGAAAGCGGAACTCCACGTGCGCCTGCTGGGCTGGGAGGCGGCGGAGCAATTCGCGGGGCAGGGTGGCGATGGTGCGCACGTCGAGCACGGGGCCGTGGGCGTTGAGGGCCTCGATGAACCGGCTCATGTGGGTGCCTTTGTGCCGGGCGGGCAGATCGACGCTCAGCGAGACGGTGGCGACGGAGTGCTGGAGGCCGCCGGATTTTTCGCGAATCTGCACCGGGTAGCGCAGGCCGCGGACCCCCACGCTATCGAGCGGCGCGTTCCGTTCGTCGCGCTGCCCCTGAGTGTCGGGCAGCGGCGGAACGGCGGTCGGCTTCGGAGTGCGGGGGGGCTTTGCGGATCGGGATGAGCGAACGGGCATGATGAGTGATGAGAGGGGCAACTCACCCCGATTTGCCTCCGGAGCAACCCTCCTCCTGCAAAGAAGCCGGGCCGGGGGCCGTGGCTCATCGCCGGCGTTTTGGGCGGGGCTTGGGCTGGTGGCGGGCGCGGCTCAAGGCGGGGACGAGTTTTTCCTCCAGCCATCGGCGCGCGCCGTCCAGGCCTTCGCGTTGGTAAAGACGGCCCAATTCGGCCTCCACCGCGGTGGGATTGCCGAGGGTGCTGAGAAACTGGTTGGAAGTCACGGCGGTCTGTAATGCGGCATCCAGCCGGCCGACGTGCGCCATGATCCATTCGCGGGTCAGCAATTCCAGCACGGCGTCGCCGATCCAAGCTTCCTCGCGCTGGCGGCGGATGGCGTCGTCGGAGCGGTCACTCATGGCGGGGCGGTTCGGAGAACGTCACGCGGGCACTTCCCGCAGCGCGGTGAAACGGAGCAGGGCGCCGCCGAGACCGGTCACGAGCGCGAGGGCCACGACCCACGGGAACAGCTCGTCCGCATCGGTGCGCACGGAGCGTTTGATCTCGGTTTTTTCCATCGTGTCGATGGTTTTGAAAATCTCCTCCAGCGCGCGGGTGTCCTGGGCGCGGAAGAACCGGCCGTTGGTCATCTCGGCGATGCGTTGCAGGAGTTCGAGATCGAACTCCGAGCGCACGCCGGGCAGGTAGCGGCCTTGCCGGTCGGGCAGGGGAATGCGGTGGTAGCCTTCGGTGCCGATGGCGATGGTGTAGATCTTCACGCCCAGGGTTTGCGCGAGCCGCGCGGCGTCGAAGGGCGTGAGGTTGCCGGAATTGTTCGAGCCGTCGGTCAAGAGCACGATGATCTTGCTTTTGACATCGGCGCTGCGGCTGTCGAGCCGCTTGGCGGCCGCGCCGATGGCGGACCCGATGGCGGTGCCGTCCTCGACCAGGCCGATGACGACCTGGTCCCGCAGGGTTTGCAGGAGCCATTCGTGGTCGAGCGTGAGGGGGCCGGGCACATAGGGCCGCCCGGCGAAAGCGACGAGGCCGATGCGGTCGCTGCCGCGGCCTTCGATGAATTGCTTGGTGACGTTTTTCGCGACGGTGAGGCGGTTCACCGTCCGCCCGCCGGCGGTGAAGTCCTCGATGGCCATCGAGAGCGAGACATCGATGGCGACGAAGATTTCCACGCCGCTGGAACTGAGGCTCTCCGTGGTGCGGACGTGCTGCGGGCGTGCGAGGGCGACGGCGGCGAGCGCCAGCGTGAGGTAGGGGAGCGCGATCGAGAGCCAGCCGAAGGTGGAGCGGCCGGGCTTGGCGATCTGCCGCAGTAGGTGCAGCGAGGAAAACGCCACCGCCGGCCCGGCGCCGCGCCGTCCGCGCAGCACGGCGAGCAGCGGCAGCAGGGCGAGCAGCCAGAGCCATTGCGGCTCGGCCAGGCGGCATTCGCGCAGGTAGGTCCAGGTGAGTTCAGGCGGAAACACGGCGTCCACGATCGATGGCGGGCAGGGGCGGAGGAGGGTGTCAATCGCTGCGTCGGGCGCTCTCCGCAACCGTTTCCAGCAGCGGCGGGGGCGCGGCGGGGGCGGGCGGTTCGGCGGCGTTCACATCGGGAGCGATAGGAGCGGCCACGGGCAGCGGTGTGAGACGCCAACGGCGTTCTTCATCCAAGGCGGCGCGCGTGGCGTCGAGGAGGCGGTCGCTTTCGCCGGCGGCGAGGACCGGGCCGGAGAATTTCAGCGCGTCGCAGCGCGCGAGCACGGCGTCGAACGGTTTTACGAACGGCAGCGGGGGCGCGCCGGGGACCGGGCGCGTGCGGCCCAACAATTCCTCCGTGGTTTGCTGTCCCGCCCGCAGGCCGTGGGCGCGTTGCAGATACCCGCGCACAATGCCGGCCACTTCCCGGCCCAACTCGGCGGGGGCCAGGGTGCCGGCCCGGCCGCGCACGTCCTCCAAGGCCCGTGCCGCCGCCTCGTCGGCCGCCACCGGCAGCGGCGGCATTTTGGCGCGCCGTCCCCGCCACCGCCACCACGCCCACAGGCAGAAGAGAGCCAGCACCGCCAGCAGTGTGCAGAAAATCGGCAGCACCACGTAAAGCTGGATCTCCTCGGGCGAGGAGAGTGGCGGCGCGGTCGGCGGGGTGATGTCCTTCAGTTCCGGAAAGGGCGGCATGGCTGGTCTTCACCAAAGCGCATCCCGGGCGCGGGCGCTTTCCTCTTTTTTGGGAAAAATGGGAGGGGTGGCTTTGTTCTTTGGAATGGACGGGGAGGGCTTCGATGGCCTGAATGGGCCGCGCTGGGTGAGGCTCAGCTGGCGGGCGGGAGGTGAGGTGAGGGGAGGCGCCATTCCTTCAACCCGGCATGGGTGGTGAAGAGATCGGCCAACGCGCTCCGCAAGGTGGGGAAGCGGAAGGTGAAGCCGGCTTCCTCCAGCCGTCGCGGATCCCCGCGCCGTCCGGTGAGGGCCAGCACCGGTTCGGTGCGCAGGAGCCGGCACCCGGCGCGCACCAGCCAGCGCGGGGCGGGCGGCGCCCACGGGCGATGCAAGGCGTGCCGCAGCCCAGCCATGAAGTCGGCGTTGGGGACCGGTTCGGGACTGGTCAGATTGTAAACTCCGGAGAAGCCGGGATCGTCGATGGCCCGGAACACGGCCCGCGTGAAATCATCCACATGAATCCAACTGACGAATTGCCGCCCGTTCCCGATCGCGCCGCCGAGGCCCAGCCGGGTGAGCCGCTCCAGCCGCCGCAGCGCTCCCGCCCCTTGTTGCAGCACGAAGGAGATGCGGAACAACACCCGCCGCGTGCGGGGCGTGGGCGAGTGGGCGAAGGCCGCCTCCCATTGGCGGGCGGTGGCGGGCGGGATGCCCTCGCCCAGAGGCGCGTCTTCGTCGCACCAGCGGTCGCCCGCGTCTCCGTAAATCGCCAGCGTGCCCGCCTGAATCCACACCGCCGGCGGCGCCACGGCTTGATGGAGCGCATCGCCCACCGCCCGCACCGATTCCACGCGCGAGCGGTCGATCTCCGCGAGCGCTTCCTTCGTGTAGCGGCAATCCACGTTTTTCCCCGCCAGATTGACCACCGCCGCCGCGCCGTCGAGGGCGGCTTCCCATGCGCCGCGCGTGCGTCCATCCCACCACACCGCCCGCCCTGGTCCGCGCCAGCGTTCGGGGGAGCGCGAGAGAATCACCACTTCCATGCCCCGGCGATGAGCCGCCTCCGCCAAGGCCCGGCCCAGAAAACCGCGGCCTCCGGCGATCACAAGCGTTGTCCGCGGCTGCCCGGTGCCGGGAGCCGCGTGCTGGATGGTATTGAGTTCGCTCATTGATGTTGTTTGACCGTTATTTCGGTAAATTCAGAAATAACGATAAAATCGGACTTGGCAAGCTAAAAAAAAGCGACCTCGCCTCCCGACCCTCGACGCGGAAGGGCGGCGTCATTTCCCTCGCTTCGACCGGAAATCCCGGCATGAGGACAAAGCGGGGAGTTTCCCCGCTTGCCGCGCGGCGGGCTTTGGTATAAACAACGCGCGTCTTCATCCCGTTTTGAAGACGCGCCGCGCGTCCCGCCCCGCCGGCATTCATTCCGTAATCCACAACCGTTTCCTTACATGAGCAAAGTCATCCCATTGGTCAGCTCCGGCATTGCCGGTCCCCTCGGTGTTCTCCATCTTCCCCGTCTGTGGCAGAAAGCCTCGCTCGGTGCGGCCGGCAAGCTGCATGACGATTATCCGGCCATCGGCGCGGGCTACGACCAAATGGTGCTCGACGGCCTCGGCATCGCCAAGGAGGAGTTTCAGCAATTCATCGCCGACAAAAAACCCACTTATCCGGAAACCGAAGCGTGGGTGCTCGAAAAGAAAGGGGGCAAGCTCGATCCCGCCGCGGTGGACAAACTCAACAACGCCATCGCCAACTACCACCACAGCGAAGCCACCCGCAAGGCCATCCTCGGCGCCAACAACATCAAGGACGAGGGCAAGATCCTCGACGCCGTGAATCTCAACAACCTCGACGACTGGCTGAGCTTCCACAAGGAAGTCATCCTCGGCTGAGCCGCCCGCGTCTCTTTGCCAAACAGAAACCGCCGGTCTTCATCGACCGGCGGTTTTTTTGTGCCTGGCGGGAAAAGAAGACGCGCGTTCAGCGAACGCGTTTCCGCCGCCCGCCCAGCAAGCCCGCCGCCAGCGCGGCGAGGACGGCCGCCGAAGGTTCGGGGACCGCCAACGGGCCGTAGGTGAGATTGTCGAGCCGAAGGACACCGGCATTCTCGGGCGAACTCGCGCCTTGAAACAGGAACGAATCGATCGCGCTGCCGGCCGCGAGGTTGGATTTGCCCAGCCCGGTCTCCACCCGCGTGCCGCCGATCCACAGATCGGTCGTCCCGGCGGCGAGCGAATACGTGCCGCCCCGCTCGTAGGTGATCGCCGTTTCGGAGTTGTTGCCGAACAACTCGATGGCGTAAACGGCGCCGCTGGTGTAATTCGTCACCGTAGGCAGATCCACCCAATTGCCGCCGAGACGGTAGTCGATCGACTGGTCGCTGCCGACCAAGCGGAGACCGAAGAAAGTCTGGTTGCTGTTGAAGGGATTGTTGTCGGAATAACTTGCGCCGTCGCCGACCGTCAGAATCCAATCGCCACTGTTTCCGGAGGCCTCCAGGGAAAACGAAAGCTGGAAGGCCGGGGTGGCATCGTCGTAGTCATAAATGGAGAATTTGTTGACCGAGGTGCCGGTGGGCGCGGTGATCACCAATTCGCTGCCGGAGCCGAGTGAGGCGCTGCCCGGATTTTCCAAGGCGAATTGCCCGCCGCCGGCTCCCACCCGCACCCGAGCGGTGCCTCCGCCGGTGTCCGGCGCGGGAAGGAGGGTCTCGGAAACGCCGGAGGTGTGGGTTCCGGTGTCGGCGCCGAAATCATAAACATAAGTCTGGCCTTGGAGGAGTGCTGTTGAGCCAAGGGTGAGCGCGATGGTGAGTAATGGAATAATTTTCATTGATGTTGTAAGTATATGATTTAATTGTTAATGAGTTTGTAGGCAAATGATCTGAATTATGATCACATGTTCTCAATACGATCAAATGCGATCCAGTCAAATCGCCAATGATAAAAAATGCAGATTTGCGATACAAATGGCGCCGGCTTTGGAGAGGAGACCAAAAATTGCCAAAAGGACGAAGGGAAGGGCGTGGCGGATTTTCGGGCAGGCAGGCGATTGAATTTCGGAAGCCGGTTGATTCGCGGGCGTTGTTCGCAATGGGTAACGGCTCGATTTTTTTATGAGCCAGCCCATGCAGTCCTTGCCCGGTTTCCGCGATTTCACTCCCGCCGCGTGCGCGGAGCGCAACTATGTATTCGAGACATGGCGGCGGGTGGCGTTGGCGCACGGGTTCCAGGAATGGGAGGGGCCGGTGCTGGAGGCGACGGAGCTTTACCGGAAAAAGAGCGGCGATGAGATCGTCGGCCAATTGTTCAACTTCGAGGACAAGGGCGGGCGCGAGGTGGCGCTGCGGCCGGAGGTGACGCCGACGCTGGCGCGGCTAGTGGCGGCACGGCAGCGGGACTTCAAAAAGCCGCTCAAATGGTTCCAGCTCGGCTCGTGCTTCCGCTACGAGGCGCCGCAAAAGGGGCGTTTGCGCGAGTTTTACCAATGGAATGCGGACGTGCTGGGCGAGGTATCAGCGGCGGCGGACGCGGAATTGATCGCGCTCGGGATCAACGCGCTGCGGGCGTTCGGCTTCACGGCGGAAGACGTGGCCGTGCGGATCAGCCACCGCGCGTTGTGGAGCCGCTTCGTGAGCGAGGCGGGGATCGCTCCCGCGTCCACGACGGAGTTTCTGCAAATCATCGACAAATGGGAACGCGAAAAACCGGACGCGCTGGAGGCCAAACTGGTCGCGCTCGGCACGTCACGCGCCGCGGTGGCGGCCTTCATGGAGAGCGCGCGGGCCGATGAAGGCGGGATCTTTGCGGAGCTGCGGGCCAATCTCGAGGCGCGCGGGGTGGGGGACTTTGTGCGGATCGATCCAGGGATCGTGCGCGGGCTGGCTTACTACACGGGCACGGTCTTCGAGTTTTTCGCGGTGAAGCAGGGGATGCGCGCGGTGGCGGGCGGGGGGCGCTATGATGAGCTGGTCGGCACGTTGTCTGACGGAGCGGTGTCGATGCCCGCGGTCGGCTTCGGCATGGGCGATGTGGTGTTGACGGATCTCATCCGGGCCACGCCCGCGGCCACGGCGCGGTGGCAGGCATGGTGGCGGCGCGAGGCCGCGCTGGAGGTGTATGTGGTCATCGCCGAAGAAACCCGCCGGCCCGAGGCGCTGCGCCTGCTGCAAACCCTGCGCGACGCCGGGCTGCGCGCCGATGCGCCGCTGGTCCCGGCCAAGGTGGGCAAGCAATTCCAAGCCGCGGAAGCCGCTCAGGCCCGCGCCACGCTGGTGGTGGGCGCGGAGTTTCCCGAGATGAAAGTGAAAAACCTCGCCACGCGCGAGGAGCGCACGGTGACGCCGGACGAATGGCTGGACGTCGTGCGGGCGGTGGTGGCGTGAGGCGCTTCCCGCCCGTCTTTCATTCATCCGCGGCCGTCCACCGGCCCCGCGACAAATTCCGTCGCCGCTTCGTTTGCCAAAGGGCGGAGCCGGCTTTAGATGCGGCCGGCGACGGAAGGAACCCGCCGTTTCTCCCGCCGGTTTTTTCATGAAGCAGCTCCGTTCATTCTGGTTGACCCTCGCCCTGACGGGCGCGGGACTGGCCCAGCAATCCGATCCCTTCGCATTCCTCCAACGGCTCGGGGACGACTTTTTGATCCAGGGCCTGGACGGGCGGCCACCGGAATTCGAGCGCGATGCCGAGCACGGCATCATCCGCTGGCGCGGCGGCGTCCACATCAAGCTGCCGGACCAGAGCACCGAGATCTTCTGCGACCGGGCGGAATATTACCTCAATATCGAGGAGATCCGCCTCCTCGACGATGTGGTCATCTACCGGCAGGGCACCTTGTTCCGCGGCGAGCGGGCGACCTACCGCGTGCGCTCGTCCGATCTGGACACCTCGGGGATGAGCAGCTCCTCCGAGCCGCTCTTTTACTCCGCCGCCACGCTGAGCACCAACATCGACGATATGAAGGTGGTGGAAACGGAGCGGACGGCTTTCACCACCGACGACAATCCCGATCCCGACTGGACCATCCGCGCCAACCGCGTGACCGTCTATCCGCAGGACCGCATCGTCTTCCGCCAGCCCAAGCTCTACCTGGGCGATGTGCCCGTCTTCTGGCTGCCCTATCTGTCGCAGCCATTGCAGGAGGATCTCGGCTACGAGTTCACACCCGGTTACAGCACGCAATGGGGCGCGTATTGGCTGAACAGTTACGGCACCTTGTGGGGCGACCACTCCATCGTGCAATTCCTGCTCGACGGCCGCACCGAGCGCGGGCTGGCCGGCGGGATCAACCTTCTCTCGACCCGCTGGCGGCAGAGCAAGGAGTTCGGCAAATTCCAGCTTTATTACGCCAATGACAGCGCGCCGCAGAAAACGGCCGTCAGCTCCCGGGGCGAGGACCGCGACAATTCCGACACCGGCCGCTACCGCGTGAACTTCCGCCACCGCGTGTATCTGCCCGGCCCCGAGGAGAGCACGCTCTATCTCGACTTCGACGTCAACAAGATCAGCGACGAGTATTTCCTGGAGGATTTCTTCGCCACCGACTACCGGCTTGATCCCCAGCCGGACAACTTCATCACCCTCACCAAACAACACGAGCGCGGCGAGGCCAACCTCATGGCGCGCTTCCGGGCGAACGATTTCTACCAGAGCGATACCCGCCTGCCGGAAGTCTCGCTCGATTTCACCCGCCAGCCGTTGTTCAACACCGGCCTGTTTTACTGGGGCAATACCTCGGCCGGTCTTTACCGCGAGCGGATCTCGGAGCGCCGCCGCCGCGAATTGCTTGACGACGTGGATGAATTGCAGCGCCGGCTCGCCAGCGATCTGTCCGCCACCGTGAGCGGCGATCTCGCCCTCGCCAACACGCCCGCCTCCTCACTGCTGCGCGAGGAAGAGCGGGAAGAGGCGCGCACCCTGCTGGACGACCTGAAATTCCAGCTCGAGCCCAACGGCTTCACCCGCCTCTACAGTTACCACGAGCTGCTCTATCCCATCACCTCGGGACCGGTCAGTTTCGTGCCGAAAATCGGCGCCGGCCTCGCGCACTATTCCGACGTCAAAGGCCCGGCTCCCGACACCTCGACGCGCGGCATTTTCCATGCCGGGTTCGATCTCTCCACCAAGGCGTCGCGCCATTTTTCCGATCTCCACATTCCCTCGCTGGGAGTGGATACGCTGCTCCATGTCATCCAGCCCTACGTGAGCTACTCCTTTCTCAGCAGCGACAACCTCGGCAGCCGGTTCCGGGGCATCGACCGCCTCGCGCTCTCCAGCCGTCCGCGCACGCTGGACGTGCCGCAATTCACCGCCGTGGACAGCCTCAATTCCTGGAACATCCTCCGCGTCGGGATCGAAAACCGCTTCATCACCCGCCGCGGCCGGAGTTCCACCCCCTGGCTCACCGCCAACACGTATTTCGACACCTTCCTCGAAGATCCCCAATTCAACCGCGATTTCTCCAATCTCTACCAGGACATCGCGTGGTATCCCTTGCCGTGGCTGCGGATGACCCTCGACGCCCAGTTGCCCGTCTTCGGCGGCGACATGGCCTTCACCGAGGTCAACACCGGCTTCACCTTCATGCCGACGCGGAATTTCGAGTTCAACATCTCGCACCGCTTCCTCCACGACGATCCCTTCTTCGTGGACTCGAACGTCGTGCGGCTGCGGACCTACCTGCGGTTGAACGATTCCTGGGGCTTCGGCACCTCGCACCGTTACGAATTCGAGGACAGCACTCTGGAATCCCAGGAATACTCGCTGCACCGCGACCTCAACACCTGGAGCGCCGCCCTCGCCGTCCTCCTCCGCGACCACCGCGGCGCCACGGAAACCGGCATCGTGCTTTCCTTCACCCTCAAGGATTTCCCCCGCGTCAGCCTGCCGCTCGGCATGGACGCCATCGGCGGCGATTGAGGCGGAAGAACGCCCTCTCCCTCACCACGAGGCAATGACCTCGAAGGTCCAGCCTTTGAGGTATTCGGTCTCGGGCGGGGAAAGAATGACGGGATGATCGGCGCGCTGGTCGTGGTTGGCGACGCGCAGCGAGCTTTTATTGCGGGTGAAAGCTCGGCGGATCGAGGACGGGGCGGTTCCGGAAGAAAAAAATGCCGGCGGTGACGTTATTTTTTCCAATGGCTCAAAATAGAGGCCTTCTCGTCATCAGGAATCGTCATGTTGTTGACCACCTCACGCGCCCGCGTGGCATCGAAATTGCAGAATTTGATGAACCGAACCACCGCTTCACTCATTCGTAACTTCTGATCCGAAAGACTTTGGGTCCATTCCAAGGCCTCGGCAGGCGCGTAAGGCTCCGCTCGATCCATCAATGCGACAATGCCCTTGTCTCTGGACGGGCCGGCGGGCTGCTCGCGGAGCCACGAGGAAGCCGCAAGGGAATCCTTGACATACCAGGCCCAAACCAGCGTGAAGACCGCTGTTTCCTTGTAGGCTCCCTCTGATAATCCGCCAATCCATTGGGTGGCGGCTTCCACATTCGATTTGAGCAGAGAGGTGAGGATCTGCTCCGTGGCCACTTTCTTCAAAGCGTCTGAC
>CAZQUC010000044.1:0-15856 GCA_964596095.1 uncultured Enterobacteriaceae bacterium | reverse complement strand
GGTGGAAAGCGATTGCTGTTGGCTGGCCTGGCTCATCCCACATTGATCGTCAGACAGCCGGTGGTCGATGAAGACCGCGGTATCCGGCTCCAGCGGCCGGGCGGCCATGTAGCGCGCGGTCTCGCGGCTCATGCGCCAGGCTTTGATGATGGCGATCAGGAAAACCAGGAAGGTCAGCGTGAAGCCCACGATGGCGGTGAGCTGGCTCCATTCTTCGGGTGTGACTCGGCGGAACATGGCGGAGTGGAATCAGTGGTTCGGATCAGAATGAACGGACGCGGCGTCGGCGGTTTTGGCCTCCTCGGGCGTCGCGCCGGGTTGCGTGGGCACAGCTTCGAGACCGGGGCCTTCCGGGCCGTCGGAGGTGGAGAGACCTGTTTTCAAATCCCGGTAATAGCCAAGCTTTTGCAGATAGGCGATGACGGCGACCATCTCGCTGTCGGGATCGACATACGCGCCGCGGTCGCGGAGGTCCTTGGCGATGGCGACGCCCTGGTCGAGCGCGTGTTGCTGGATCTCGTCCTTCGACATCGCGGGATAAGGCACACCGAGCCGCTGCTGCACGGCGATCTTGCCCGGCAGCGCCTTGAGGTCGGCCTTCTTCGTCTCCAGCCAATGATAGGACGGCATGTTGGAGCCTTGGGAAATCTGGCGCGGGTCCACCAGATGCTGGTAGTGCCAGAGGTTGTCCTTCTTGTTGAAGCCGGTGCCTTCGCGCGCGAGATCAGGACCGGTGCGCTTGCTGCCCCACTGGTGGGGGTGATCGTAAATGCTCTCGCCAAGCCGCGACCAATCGCCGTAGCGCAGGACATCGGGCGCCAGGGTGCGGATCTGCTGGCTGTGGCAGTTGTAGCATCCTTCCGCGACATAGACATCGCGCCCCGCCAGTTCCAGCGGCGTGTATAACTCCTGCAAGCGGTCCTCCACGTTCTTGTCTCGGTTGAGGATGACCGTGGGCAGAATCTGCACCGCGCCGCCGATGGCCACGGCCACGAAGGTCAGGAACGTGAACGGCGCCCAGTTGTGGAGCAGCTTCTCATGCCACGAGGCCCAGAGTTCATTGCGGGCCTTGAAGCTGCGGACGGCACGCCAGGTCAGCCACACGCCGAGCGCGAGCGCGGGCAGCGCGACCCACTGGCGCTCCTGGCTGATGAACCACGTGGAGTAGGTGGCGATGGCGAGCAGCGCATAGGCCACCGGGCGGTTGCCGATCGTGCCTTCCAACCAGCCGAGTTTTTTCTCCGCGCTCTCGCCCTCGACCAGCACGTCCACCGTGCTGACGGCGGGCTCTTTGCCGCGGATGCTCAGGAAGAGATTCACCACCATGAGCACGAACCCGCCAAGATACAGCGTGCCGCCGATGGCCCGGTGCAGCATCATCGGGCGGATGGCTTCCAATGTTTCGAGGAAACGGTATTTCGGTGTGCCTTCGGCGGTGATCTCACTGAGCATCAACCCCTGGGTGATGCCCGAGACCCACATCGAGCCGACATAGAAAAGGATGCCCACCAGGCCGATCCAGAAATGCATGTTAGCCCACGACTCACGGTAGAGCTTCGTTTTCCACAACCGCGGCACCAGCCAGTAAAGCATCCCGGCGGCCATGAACCCGTTCCAGCCCAAGGTGCCCGCGTGGACGTGGCCGATGGTCCAGTCGGTGTAGTGCGAAAGCTTGTTGACCGCGCGGATGGAAAGCAACGGTCCCTCGAAAGTGGCCATGCCGTAGAACGTAATCCCCGCCGCGAAAAACTTGATGACCGGATCGGTGCGCAGCTTGCCCCTGCGCGGGGCCTGGGGCAAGCTGCGCATGAGCATCCCGCCCCAGGACGGCGCCCACAGCATGAGGCTGAAAATCATGCCCAGTCCTTGCAACCAGTGGGGCAGCCCGGTGTGCAGCAAATGGTGCGGCCCCGCCCAGATGTAGATAAAGACCAGCGACCAGAAGTGAATGATCGAAAGCTGATAGCTATACACCGGTCGCCCCGCCGCCTTGGGCAGGAAGTAATACATGATGCCGAGGATCGGCGTGGTGAGGAAGAAGGCGACCGCGTTGTGCCCATACCACCATTGCACCAGCGCGTCCTGCACGCCGCCGAAGATCGGGTAACTATGCGTCAGGCTCGTCGGCAGCGAGAGGTGGTTGACGATATACAGCATCGCCACCGTGATAATGGTCGCGATGTAAAACCACAGCGCGACATAGAGCGACGGCTCGTTCCGCCTCTTCAGCGTCCAGAAAAAATTGACCGCGAAGACCACCCAGATGACGGCCACCGCCACGTTGAGCGGCCAGATCAATTCCGCGTATTCCTTGCCCCGCGTCAGCCCCGCCGGGAGCGTGATCGCCGCGCCCACGATGATCAATTGCCAGCCCCAAAAGTGGATCCCCGAAAGCCAGTCCGACGCCGTCCGCACCTTGCACAGCCGTTGCGTCGAATAGTAAATGCCAGCGAACATCATGTTGCCGACAAACGCGAAAATGGCCGCGTTGGTGTGCAACGGCCGCAGCCGGCCGAAGCTCAACCATTCCAGGCCCGTTGATTTGATGGCCCCGAAGGTCAGCACCTCCAGGAAGTGACCGTTCATCTGCCAGAAGTTGAGCTGGAAGGCGGCGAGCACCCCGGCCAGCATGGAGACCACCGCCCAGACGACGGTGGCGATGAAAAACCGGCGCACCGTCCGGTCGTCGTATTCGATGGTGATGGTTCGCGCGGTCGCGCTGTGGTCGTTCATGGGTCGGATGGATGACGTTCCTTCACGACCCGCGGTTGATCCTCCTGCAACGGCAGCAACGCCTCACGCTCGACGCAGCCCGCGCCGGGCCGCGTGGCCTGTCTCAGAAAGGCGACGATAAACACCGCCGCCAAAACCATGCTGAGAAAGACTGTGAGAGCCAGGACTTCCATGACGTCGTCGTGTAAGCAAGCCGCCGCCGGAACCCCCGGCCGCGGTCGTGAATGGTGACCCCCAAGAGTGCCCGTTCTCTCCGTCCCCGCTTCGCGTCGATTCTGATTTGCTGAGCGGAAATTCCTGAATGTGGCGGGGGCGCGTCCGGTCAATCCAGCAGATCAACCGCGCCTTCCAGCAAATCGACGATGTCGATGTCGATCGCGTCCCACCATCCGCTGTCCCGCGATGAGGAATCCTTGCCTCGGGTGGCCCGTTCTTCGCGCAGGGCGCGGCGGAGGCGCTCTCCGGCTTGGTCAACCTCGGGTGACGACGCCGGTCGAACAGGCGGGGCGGCTCCGAAACCTTCCACTTCACCCGCATCGAGCCAGAAAAACTGGCAAGGCTCGCACACGTCGATCTCAATGGCGTGGGTCACTCCGGCGGCGAGCAATTGTTTCATGGCGCGGCGGCACACCGGGCACTCCAAGGCCAGGCCGCCGGGCGCGGCGGGGGGCTGGGACTGAATGCGCGACCATAATTGGCGGGTGGTCATCGGATTCGCGCGCTTTTTCAGGACCGACAGCGCGATCGCCACCCCGTCACAGGCGACGCAGGGATAAACGACACCATGTTCGCCTCGCCGCAGGGTCAGCGGAGCATGACAACGAGGGCAGGTATAATCCGGCATGGGACGGAAAGTGGACGCGTGCCTTCCTTACGGCCATGCCAAAAAGGCAAAATTTTTCTCATGCCCGCGCGCCGGCAAAGCACGCGCCGCGGTGTCTCGCCCTCCGGGTGGCAGGGCATGCGTTGCCGCGGTGGACGGGACGCCCCCGCCACGACACCCGTCATTCCACTTGAGATGCGGGTCGGGCCGGGTTTCGTCACCACTTTTTCCATTCCCGCCATGTCCTTTCTGGATCGCCGTTTTCACATCCGCTGGTCGCAGCTCACGCCTGATAAAATCGTCCCCGACCTCACCGCCGCGCTTCAGCAAGCCGAGGCGGCCATCGACGCGCTCTGCCGCCAGGACCGTGGACGGTTGACCTTTGCCAGCGTCTTCCTCGGGTATGAAAACGCGCTGGAGCCGCTCGGCCAGGCCTGGGGGCTGGTGGGGCATCTGGACGCCGTGTGCAACAACGATCCGCTGCGCGCCGCCCACAACGAGATGCTGCCCAAGGTGTCGGATTTTTTCACCCGCCTCACGTTCAATGAATCGCTGTGGGACTTGTTCGTGACCTACGAGCGCACGGAGGAGGCGCGGCGGCTCACCGGCGTCGAGCGGCGCTTCATGGAGGAAACGATGGCCGATTTCCGTCAGAACGGCGCGGGCCTGCCGAAGGAGAAGAAAGAACGCCTCGCCGCGGTGCAGGCGGAGCTGGCGCAGGTGACGCAGAAGTATTCGGAGAACGTGCTGGACTCGACCAACGCGTGGGAACTGATCGTGACCGATCCGGCGCGCTTGGCCGGGCTGCCCGACCTGGTGCTGGAGGCGGCGCGGGCGGACGCGCGGGCCAAGGGGCACGGCGCCGACGACGCGCCCGCCTGGCGGCTCACGCTCAAGGCGCCTTCGCTCTTCCCCGTGCTCGAGCATGCCGAGGACGACGCGCTGCGCCGGGAGGTTTGGGAAGCCAGCACCACGATCGGCCGCGGCGGCGCCTTCGACAACACCGACCTCGTCTGGAAAATCCTCGCCCTGCGGCAGGAGAAGGCGGAGTTGCTCGGCCAGACGCATTTCGCCGATCTCGTCCTCCAACGCCGCATGGCCAAGAACGGCGCCACCGCGCTCCAATTCGTGGAGGACCTGCACGACCGCATCGCCACCGTCTTCGCGCGGGAAACTCGCGCCTTGCAGGAATTCCGCGCCGAGTCGCTCGGCGAGCCGGCCCAACCGCTGCAACCATGGGAAACCGCCTACTGGAGCGAAAAGCAACGCAAGGCGCGCTATGATTTCGACGCCGAGGAATTGCGCCCGTATTTCCCCATCGACGGCGTGCTGGCCGGTCTCTTCAAGCTCTGCGAAACCGTCTTCGACCTCCGCATCACCGAGCGCCCGGCGCTCTATGTCGAGCCCGGCCACGAGCCGCCCGCCGGCGTGGTTCCGGCGGAAGACGGCGGCCTGGTCGAAGTGTGGCATCCCGAGGTGAAATACTACGAAATCCGCAATGCCGCGGGCGAGCCCCTCGGGTCGTTCTATGCCGACTGGCATCCGCGCGACGCCAAGCGCGGCGGGGCGTGGATGAATTACCTCAAGACCGGCTCACCGCCTTCCGGCGACACCCCGCGCACGCCGCATCTCGGCCTCATTTGTGGCAACATGACGCCCTCCACGCCCGGCAAGCCCGCGCTGCTCACCCATGACGAAGTGGAGACCGTCTTCCACGAGTTCGGCCACCTGCTGCATCACCTGCTCGGCAACGTGCCGGTGAAGTCGCTCAACGGGGTCAACGTCGCCTGGGACTTCGTCGAGCTGCCGAGCCAGATCATGGAAAATTTCTGCTGGGAGCCGGAGAGCCTCGCCCTTTTCGCTCAGCACTACGAGACCGGCGAGCCGCTGCCGCCGCGCCTGCTGAAAAAGCTCTTCGCGGCGCGCAATTACCAATCCGCCCTCGCCACCATGCGGCAGCTTTCCTTCGGCAAGCTCGATCTCGATCTCCACATCAAGCACGCCCGCGCCAATGGCCGCACGCTCGACGAATTGGGCGAATACGTGCTGGAAGGCTACCTCATGCCGCTGAAAACCCAGCCGCCGACCATGGCCCGGCGCTTCACCCATCTCTTCGCCGATCCCACCGGCTACGCCGCCGGCTACTACAGCTACAAGTGGGCCGAAGTGCTCGACGCCGACGCCTTCACCCGCTTCAAAAAAGAAGGCGTGCTCAATCCCGCGGTCGGCCGCGCCTTTCGCGACACCATCCTCTCCCGCGGCAATGCCGAAGATCCGGCCCAACTCTTCCGCGACTTCATGGGCCGCGATCCCGATCCCGAAGCGCTCCTGCAACGCAGCGGCCTCGCGTGATGACGCCGGGATGGCAATGCCATGGTAGGGGACAGATCCGAAATGCCTAACTAGACGCCATGACATTCTCGTTCGGTCATTCAGAAGAGGAGCGCATTGAGGTTGAGGTGCATGGCTACGAGTGTGCGCCTGTGGGCGAGTATTACGACGACAATTGGCTGACGGTGGAGATTCGAGTGCGGGCTGGTGGATTTCGCGGCAAGGCGTCAGCGACCATCCTCACCGGCGAGTTGACCGAGTTTTTGTCGGAGCTTCGCCCGCTGTATCAGACCTTGAGCGGCGCGGCGGTTTTTACGACGATGGAAGGGCAGTTGAGTTTGCAGCTTGTTGGAGACGCCAAGGGACACATCGAGCTTCGCGGCGAAGTCGCCGACCAGCCGGGCATCGGCAATCGTTTACACTTCACTTTGCCGTTCGATCAGTCACAGTTGGGAACATCCATTAATGAGCTTGAGAGAGTTACACTACAGTTCCCAGAACGTGTGGCCTAACCATGCGCTACAGCGAACGACGACGGGCCATCGCCGTTGTGATCGGCGCGCCTCGTGGCCGCCGAGACCTTCCACGGCGTGTTGATTGGCGGGGGTCCCGCGGCGCCGTGATAATTTGATCGACGCGCGCGCCGCGCCGCCCACGCTCCGCCTCATGGCCTCGTGGCTCGAATGTTTGAAATTGGCGGCGGATCCCACGCGCGTGCGCCTGCTGCGCCTGCTGCGCGAGCAGGAACTCACCGTGGCGGAATTGCAGGACATCCTCGCGATGGGGCAGTCGCGCATTTCCACCCAGCTCTCTCGCCTGAAGGCCGCCGGTCTCGTCGATGACCGGCGCACGGGCAAAAACATCCTCTACGGCGCCTCGTCGCGCGACGAATGGCAGCCGCTGTGGCCGTTGGTGGCGCGGACGGCGGAGGAACTCCCCGAGGCCGCGCACGACCTGGCCGCACTGGGCCTCGTGCTCCGCAAACGCACCGACCAGGCGCGGGCTTACTTCGATCAATTGGCCGGCAAATTCGGACGCGCCTACGTGCCCGGCCGCTCGTGGAAGAGCCTCGCCGAAGCCCTGCTGCAGCTCATGAAGCCGGGGGTCATCGCGGATCTCGGCGCGGGCGAAGGCACGCTCTCGCTGATGCTGGCGCGGCGGGCGGAAAAGGTCATCGCCATCGACAACGCGCCGAAGATGGTCGAGTTCGGCGCTCAACTCGCGCGCGAGCACCGGGTCGCCAATCTCGAATACCGCCTCGGCGACCTCGAGGCGCCGCCGCTGGAGGACGCCAGCGTCGATCTCGCCCTCTTCAGCCAGGCGCTGCACCATGCGCAGCATCCGGCCCGCGCCGTCGCCGAAGCCGCCCGCATCCTCCGCCCCGGCGGCCGGCTGGTCGTGCTCGACCTGTTGAAACACGACTTTGAAAAAGCCCGCGAATTGTATGCCGACGTATGGCTGGGGTTTTCGGAAGTGGAGCTGGACGGCTTTCTCCGCGACGCCGGCTTCACGGAAATCACGACCACCGTCGTGGATCGCGAAACCGAGGCGCCTTTTTTCCAGACCTTGCTGGGCCTGGGCACCGCGACGGAATAGCGCCGCCTACCGCAGCAGGAGCAGCATCATCGCCAGCAGGGTGCCATTGCTCAGCGCATGAGCGGTGATGGGGGCGATGAGACTCCCGCGCCACTCCCGCAGCAGCGCCAGCACCAGCCCGATCGAGGCGAGCGCGGGGATGGCCGTCCACCCCTGCGGATGCACGGCTGCGAAAATGACGCCGGTGATCAATCCGCCCACCCAACGCCCCATCCCGCCCCGCACCGCGGAGAACAAGGCCCCGCGGAAGAATGTCTCCTCGGTCAACGGCGCCCAGACAACGGCGAGACCGCCCATGAGCATCAACAAGCCCGCAGGAGCCTGCGCCATGTGGTTGAGCGGATGCGAGGCATCGGCCTGGGTCAACGAGACGAGGATCAACGTGAGGCTGAACCCCGCGGCCAGCAGTGGCAGGCCCGCGAGATAGCCGAGCGCCCCGGCCACCATTTCCCGGAGCACGCCGCGGCCCTTCGTCCAGCCGAAGCCGCGCCGATAGTCCGCACCGCGCAGCCCACGCCAGCGCGGCCAAAGCAAGCCGCCCGCCAGCGCCAGCCCCATGCCGCCGAGGCCCAGCACGAGACCGATCGTGCCCGCCACCGCGCCTCCTGGTGAGGAGCCGGCCAATGCTTTCGTCAGCCCGCTGCCCACGCTGTCCAGAAACAAGCCACCCAGCACCATGAGGCCGAGATAGACCGCGAAGGCTTCCAGCCACACCGATCCCGCCGGCAGGAGACGCGGCCGGTCTTCCTCCGCGAAACGCCAACGCAGCGTGCCTTTGACAAAGAGCGCCAACGCCAGGCAGCTCATCAACGCGCCGAGCAGGAACACTCCGACCAGCGCCACGAAACCCGCCAGCACGCCGAGGAAAGTCCGCTTCGCCTCCGCGAGCACCGCGCGTCGCGCCGGATCGTCGTCCGGCCGGCCATACGCCTGTGCCAGCCGGCCATACCAGCCGAGTTCTTTTTCCAGGGTCACGGGTTCGGCCTCGCCGGCCGGGGTCACCGGTGGTGGCTCCGCTTCGCCGCCGGCGCGACGATACAGGCTTTCGAGTTGTCGAAACACTTCGAATTGCCGCGCATCCAGCCCCGTGCTCTCCGGGCCGGTCAGGCCGCTCAAGGTGGCCAAGGCCGGCTCGGCTCCCAATATCTCGCCCTGCAGAATGGAGAGACGGAAGCGATCGGCCGCGTTCGCGCTGCCCTTGGCCTGCTGCTCGAAGGTTTCCATGATCTGCTCCGGAGCCATCCCATATCCCGGCCCGAGTTTGCCGAACACGGTTTTCATGCCCACGACATACCGGCCGCTGGTTGCGGCCCCCATCGCGTCCATCGACCGTGCCGAGGCCTCGGCGGTGGCTTTTTTATCCGCGACCACCCGGATCATGGCGAGCGCGACGCAGAGGCAGATCACGGCCCAGGCGATCAAACGGCGGCGCCACTCGCGTGGCGGGGGCGCCGCCAACGCTTCCGTGCCGGCTGCGGTCGGTAAAGGTGGCGGTTGGGGAAGGGCGTCGTGCGGTTCGCTCATCGGAACGGGAATCGGTCGCGGGTCGCCGGGAATGCCAGTATAAAATCGGGGGGCCGGTTGCAATCGCCGGTGGTGGAGCCAAATCGAAGGGCACAAGACCGGGCCGGCACGCCGGAAATCTTTGGACAAATCCCTCACCCCCGTTTGCTTGCTTTTCATTCATCATTCATCCTTGCCCCATGTCCCATCTTCGCAGTCCTTATGACACCGTCGGCGGTATCGTGTATTTCGGCCGCCTGCTCGACAAAATCCGCCTTCATCTCAAAGGCGAATTGTCCCCGGAATACGCCGCCAATCTCGGCGCCAAAGTGCCCGGCACCTTCGATGCGCGGTGTTGCGAATTCCTCGGTTTCGATTACGCGGCGCTGGAGGAGCTTGTCCGCACGCAGCCGGAATTGACCGACGACGAGATCCTGAAGTGGGTCTTCGCCCACGGACGCCGCCCCACCGCGGAGCAGATCGAGGTCTGGAACGGCTTCATGACGAAACGCGGCTGGCGGGATGCGGGGCGGGAGCGGCTGCTGTTCCGCCTCAATGAAGCGAGCCTGCCCACCGACGGCAGCATCGCGACGATGTTCGACTACATCGACGTGGATGAAGGCCGCCCGTTGCGGCAATGGGAGTAGGCCGTTCACGCTTCCGGCCTCCATGCGCGCGCTGCTTATCATCGCCAATTGGCTCGCCCCACTGGGGGCGTTGGCGCTGTGGGGACTGGATCATGGCTGGTGGGGACTGGCGTTGTTGTTCGCCGTCCACATGGCGTCGTTGTGGGCGACGCTGTGGCCGGGCTCCCGCTGGTGGGGGCCGCTCACCACGTCGTTCGCGACCACGGAAAAACACGTCTGGCTGACGCTCGACGACGGTCCCGATCCCGAGGACACGCCCCGGCTCCTCAATGCCCTCGATGCCGCTGGAGCCAAGGCGACGTTTTTCGTCATCGCGGAAAAAGCCCGCACCCGGCCCGACTTGGTGCGCGCCATTGTCGAGCGCGGCCATGTCCTCGGCAATCACACGCTGACGCACCCGCAATATTCCTTCTGGCGCGCCGGTCCACGGCGCACTGAGCGGGAAGTGGGCGAAGCACAGGCGGTGCTGCGCGAGCTGGCCGGCGCGGCACCGAAGTGGTTCCGTGCCCCGGCGGGGTTTCGCAATCTCTTCCTCCACCCGGTGCTTCGCCGCCACGGCCTGTGCCTGCTGGGCTGGACCGCCCGCGGGCTGGATGGCCGCGACACCGACCGCGACCGCATCGTGCGGCGCGTGCTTCGCGGCGTGCGGCCGGGCGCGATCCTCCTGCTGCACGAAGGCAAACGCGACGCCCACGGCCGTTCGCTGGCCCAGGACTGCGTGCCGCGCGTGCTGGCCGCCTTGCGCGAGCAAGGCTACCAGTGCGTGCTGCCTCACTCGTGACGGAGGGCTTCGATGGGATTGAGCTTGGCGGCTTTGGCGGCGGGGAAGTAGCCGAAGAGCACGCCGACGGCAAAGCTGACCCCGAAGGCGAGCGCGACGGAGGTGCCGGAGACCAGGGCGGGCCAACCGGCGTATTTGGTCAAAAGCCACGCGGAGCCGATGCCCAGGCCGATGCCGATGAGGCCGCCCAGCGTGCTGAGCACGATGGCTTCGACGATGAATTGCAGCCGGATGTCGCGGCCGCGCGCGCCCACCGCCCGGCGGATGCCGATCTCGCGGGTGCGCTCGGTCACGCTGACGAGCATGATATTCATGATCCCGATGCCGCCGACGAGCAGCGACACCCCGGCGATGGAGCCGAGCAGCACCGTCATCACGCGGGTGGTGGCGGTGGCCATCTGGATGAATTCGTCCTGCGTGCGCACGGAAAAGTCATCCATGCTGGGATCGCCGATCTTGTGCATCTCGCGCAGCAGGAGGGTGATCTGTTCCTGCACGATGGGCATGTCCTCGGCCTGGCCCACTTTGACGCTGATGGAGCGCAGCCGGGTGGTGCCGATGATGCGCTTCATCGCCGTGGTGTAGGGCACGAGGATCATGTCGTCCTGGTCCTCTCCCCAGGGAGCGGCGCCTTTTTTCTCCAGCAATCCGGTGACGATGAACGGGATGTTGCTGATAAGCAGGGTGCGGCCGATGACGTTGCCTTCGGGGAAAATGCGGTCGGCGACGGTTTGGCCGATGACCGCCGTGGTGCCCATGCCGCGCACGTCTTCCTCATCGAACGGCGCGCCCTCGGCGCAGGGCCAGTCCCGCACCATGAAATACTCGGAGGACACGCCCATCACCGTGCCATACCAGTTGCGCCCTTCCGCAGCGTAACGCTCGCCGCTGCGAACCTCGGGACTGACGGCGGTGACGCGGCTGATCTGGTTGCGGATGGCCTCCGCGTCCTCGGGATAGAGGGTGGATTGCCCCCAGCCGCGGGACATGCCGCCGGAGGTGCGCTGACCGGAAAAGATGACGAGCATGTTATCCCCCAGCGCGCGGATCTGGTCTTCCACCATTTTGCTGGCGCCGCGTCCGATGGCCACCATCGCGATGACGGCGGCGACGCCGATGATGATGCCCAGCGCGGTCAGGACGGTGCGCATTTTATTCCGCAACAGCGCGCGGAAGGAAGTGGACAGAATGTTGAGCGCGAGCGAGAGCCAGCCGAAATGCGAGTGGCCGGCCGCGGCATTTCCTTCCTGATGGAACACGGGAGGCAGACGGCGCTCGTCACTGCGGATGAGACCGTCGCGCATCACGATGGTGCGCCGCGCGTGGGCCGCGATGTCCGGCTCATGCGTGACCATGATGATGGTGATGCCCTCGTCGTTGAGCGCATGGAAGAGCTTCATGATCTCCTCGCTGGTCGCGCTGTCGAGATTGCCGGTCGGCTCGTCGGCGAGCAACACCGCGGGCCGGTTGACGAGCGAACGGGCGATGGCGACGCGCTGCTGCTGGCCCCCGGAGAGTTCGTTGGGAAAGTGGTCGAGCCGCTCGCCCAGGCCGACGCGCTGCAACTCGTGTTCGGCCGCGTCATAACGCTCGTCGGGCGTAAGGTGGCGCGTGGAATAGATGAGCGGCAACTCCACGTTTTCCAAGGCCGTGGTGCGAGAGAGCAGATTGAATCCCTGGAAAACGAACCCCAGCTTGCCATTGCGCAGATGCGCCAGTTGGTCGGTATCCAGCTGCGAGGTGTCCACGCCGTCGAGCAGATACGTGCCCTCGCTCGCCTGATCGAGACAGCCGAGGATGTTCATCATCGTGCTCTTGCCCGAACCGCTGCTGCCCATGATGGCGACGTAGTCGCCGCGCGGCACCTCCAGATCCACGCCGCGCACGGCATGGACCTCTCCCGCTTCGGACGCATAGGTTTTTTTCAACCCGCGCAGCATGATGACGGCGTCACCGCCCGCGCCCGGAGCCGCGGCGTCACGCGGCGCCGCGGTATAACGCTGGATCGGTGGGAGCGTGCTCATCGGCGGCGTCCTCCCATGCCACCGAAGGGATTGTTGCGTTGCTCAGACTGGGCCTGGGTCGCGAAATTCTTCTGCAAGGTCACGACTTCCTGGCCTTCCGACAACCCTTCGAGCACTTCGGTTTGCACGCCGTCGCTCAGGCCGACCTTCACTTTATGCATGAGGGCGAACGCTCCCGGGGTGGCAGGGGGCAGATAAACCTCCCGGGTTTCCACGGTCAATCCGGTCGCTCCCTCCTCGGCGTTTCCGTCGCCTTCTCCTCCGCGCCGCCGCCGCCGGCGTTCGCCGTCTCCCCCACCCCGGCCGGCTGATTCTCCGGCCCCGTCGGCGCTCTCGGCGGTCCGCGGCTTGAACCGCAGCGCGCTGTTCGGCACTCTGACGACGTTCTTCGCTTCGCCCACCACGATGTCGGCCGTTGTGTTCATGCCGGGTTTGAGTTTGAGATCGGGATTATCGACGGCGATGATGGCATCGTAATTGACGACATTCTCCTCCGTGATGGCCGAATTGCGCACCTGCACCACTTTGCCGTGGAATGGCTCCGCGTAGGCATCCACCCGGAATTTCACCGTCTGCCCTTCCTCGATCTGCCCGATGTCCGCCTCCGACACCCGCGCGTTGATCTGCATTTTGGTCAGGTCGTTGGCGAGCATGAAGAGCTTGGGCGCGTTGAAACTGGCCGCGATGGTCTGGCCGATTTCCGCCGTGCGGTCAACGATGACCCCGTCCATCGGCGCGAGGATCTTGCAGCGCTCGAGATCGACTTCCACCTTGCTGAGCTGCGCCTCGGTCAGCTCCAACTGGGCCTCGGCGCGCGCCATGTTGGCCAAGGCCAGATCGTAATCCGCCTGGGCGAAAAAGTTCTTGTCCAGCAACTGCTTTTTCCGGGCCAGGGTGGCTTTCTGCAATTCGTATTCCGCCTTGGCGCTGTTCCTCTGGGCGATGGATTGCTGGCGGTTGGCCTCGTAGGTCGCGGGATCCAGACGGCAGAGCACGTCGTCCTTCTTGACCTTGGAATTGAAGTCCACGTTCAACTCACTGATCGTTCCGGAAATCTGCGAGCCGATTTCCACCATGATGAGCGGGTTGAGCGCGCCGGTGGCACGGACGGTCTTGATGATGTCCCCACGCTCCACCTTGGCGGTTTCGTATTCGGGACCAGTGTCTTTTTTCCCATTTTGCTGCCAATACCACCAGCCGCCCCCTCCTAGGGCGGCCAGCAGGATCAGCAACCAGGGCCATTTGCGGCGTCGGCGTCGGCTCATGATTTTTTTCGCGAAGTGGCGGGTGCGGCGGGAGGGGTGGAAGATTTCGATTTGAAAAGCGTGCGCCGGGCCGGTTTGGGTTTGGGGTTTTCCGGCGAGGCGGCGGTTTTCGGAGAGGGTTCTTTCACGTCGGCGGCCGCGCCGTTGATGGCCGCGGCGGGCGAGAGCAGACGTTGCAGGGCGAGGGCGATGCGCCTGTCTTCGTAGGAGGCGAGCACATTCTCCAGATCGCGATAGGAAATCTCCAGCTCATAACGCACCGAGACCAGCCCGGCGCGGGCATTGGCGAGATCGCGCAGCGCGGTCAGCACTTCCAGGCTCGTGCTCAACCCCGCGCGATAGCGCTCCTGCTGCACGGTGTAGGTCAACTCCGCCGCGCGGCGCTCGGCTTCGAGACTGGCCATTTGTTTCTGCAACCGGTCGATGGCAAACCATGCGCCGATGGCGTCGTTGGACACCGCCCTGAGTGTGTTGTCGATGCGCAAGGCATCCTGGTCGATCTGGAGGCGGTTCGACGTCATGTCGAGTTCGCGCTGGCCGCGGTCGAACCACGTCCAGTTCAGCCCGAACCCGGCGGTCCAGCCGAGTGAGCGATCCACGGTCGAACTCGTGCTCAAGTCCTTGCTGAATTGGAAATCCAGCGTCGGGGCGTAGCGCGCCTTGATGCCGTCGCGCGCGGCATGGGTGCGGCTGAGCGTGAGTTGGGACACCCGCACATCCTCCCGCTGCGACTGGGCGAGATCGACCGCGTGCCGGAGGTCATCGACGATCAAGCGCCCCTCCCGCGGCTCGGCGAGCGTGAAGGTTTCCGTCGGCGGGTAGCTCAACGAGACCGCCAGTTGCGAATTGGCGCGCGCGAGACTGTTCTCCGTTTCCAGCACCGCGCGATGCGCCCGCTCGTAATCGACCTGCGCCTGCAAGACGTCACTCTGGATCACCTCCTGCACCTCGAAGCGCGCCTGGGCCTGGCGCACCTGCTCGCGCGCCTGCTCCAGCGTCTTGCGGTTTTCCTCCAGCAGCCGCTCCTGCCGCAGCACCTCGAAATACTGCTCGGTCACCCCGAAGAGCACCTCGCGCAGCCGTTGGCGAAGCTGCCACTCGGTGATCTTGCGGCCCAACTCCCCCTGCCGGCGCGCCGGGCCGAGCGTGAAATCCAGAATCGGCTGGCTGAAGTTGAACCCCAGTGATTGCTGGTTCGAGCGGCTCCGCGTCCAGCGCGATTCCCGCACCACCCGCGTGATGTCCGGCGTATAGCTGACCGTCCCATCCGCATTGAAATCCGTGCCGCCTTCGGACACGACCTCCGTGCGCTCGAAGGTCTGCTTCGTGCGGTTGCCGCGCCAGTTGGCGTCCGCCCCCACCCCGACATTCGGCAGCACGCGGGTGAAGGCCCGCAGTTGCTCGACCCGCGCCTTCCGCACCTCGTAATCCGCGATGCCGATCGTCTCGTCGGTCGCGATCACCCGTTCCAGCGCGGCATCGAGCGTGAACGGTTCCGCCGCCCTGGACGGCACGACCAAGCCGCCGGACATGAGCAGCCCGGCGGCGGAAAGGAAAAGCCCGTGCCGGATAAATCCCGGCCCGCGCGGCGGAAAGGTGAAAAGGCGTCTGAGGTTGAAACGAAAAAAAGGCATGTGCCCGGCTGGGTCGTTTGGATGGCGATGGTGAGGGAATGGAGCGGTTTTCCGGCGTGCCGGACCCACCGCCCGGATGAGGGGGGATGACCGCGGAAATCCAATCCTTAATGGAACCCTCAAAGCCAGTAAATGTTGAATGCAAGTTCATCATTCGGGTAATGCCCGAGGCGCAGGTGAGGCGGATTTTTTTAGACAAAACCGAACTCCGTGGCGGGGGTGCCGCGCCCACCGCGGCACGACGGCCCGGCGGAGGACGCAGGGAATTTCAGAACCGATCTTGTTGGCAAGCCCCCCTCCTTCATCCGCGACCCCACACCGAGTCCGGGCTCGTGCTTCTTCACGGGAAAGCCCTCTCCCGCGGTGGGCGGGACGCCCCCCGACACGTGGGCGGCGTTCGGGAATTTCCCGATTCGCGGACGGCTTGCGCAATGACCGGAGCCGCCGTTGGCTGGCGGTGTTGGTGACCGCGCCATGTTTCCGCCGGCCTCCGCTTTTTCCCCATGAACTCACACACTC
>CAZQUC010000043.1:0-16161 GCA_964596095.1 uncultured Enterobacteriaceae bacterium | reverse complement strand
GGCCGAGGCGCAAACAGAGCACCGGGAGCGCAAAGGCACGAAACCCAGCGCCCCCAATGCGAAGATGACCTTCGGCCAAGCGGCGGCTCTCCATTTCCAGCAGCTCAGTGGAGAAAGAAATGGTTTCGGCGGACGCCAAAATTACTCCGCGAGGGCGTGGTCGCTCCCCTTTCCCTTTCCTTTTTCAGAACGGCGAGGTGTTTTCTGAAACGCTCGCTCTCATTGAGACCGCCCCTGCGCGGCGATCACTTCGCTCGGAGTTGCTGCATCACGTCGATGATGTCGCGGCGAAGATCGAAGAGATCGCGCTTGCGTCGTTGCAACCATTGGTGGGTGTTGTCGTTGAGCGAGGAGGCATCGATGCAATCGAAGGCGTGGAGGGCCTCGTTGAGCGGCACTTGGGCGCGCTTGAGCATGGCGATGATGAACCCGGGTTCCGGATCCAGCCCCTGCGCCCAGCCGTCGAGCGCGCCGGCCAGTTTGCCGCCCAGAGAAATGATGTGCATGATGAGCGCGAGGATCGGGCTGTCGCGCAATTCGGCCTGCTCGCCCATAAGGCCGAATTCCTCGGCTTCGCGCTGGAGAGCGAGGGCGAAGTCCATCGCTTTTTGGCTCAGCGGATGGTGCGCTTCGAGGTCCAGATCGTCGTCCCAGTCCGAGATCAAAGGATCGGGCAAGCCGGCGCCGGCCTCCGGAACCTCGGCTTCTTCCTCGTCCCCGGCATCCGTGTCGTCATCCCAGCCGAGCGCTTCGGCGATGAGGCGCTCGCGATCGGGATGGTCGCGGTATTTTTCATACGCTTCCTGGTAGGCCTCGGCCCGGCGGTCGGCGTCGCGCAATTCCTGCTCCCATTCGAATTCGTCGAGCAGCGGCACGGTCTCACCCGTCGGGTCTTCTTCGATTTCCCGGAAGAGGGGAAACTCGTCGGCTCCTCCCGGCTCCACGTCGTCTTCGATTCCCGCCGGAGGAAGATGCGGCTCCATTTCCATCATCAGGTCGGGAGCCTCCTCCGACGGCTCCTCCAACCCGCCGCCGGTGATGGCGTCGATGAATTGGTGAAAGTGATTCTGGCTGGCTTCGATCTGCGCCTCCTCCTCCGCGGGAGTCATCCACCATACGGGAATGGAGATGCTGAGATCGAAGTCCGCGGATTCGATGAGCACGCGGCCGTTCGTTTCGCTATACCATTCGAGGTAGAGCGAATTCACCACGTGGCTGGGCACTTCTTTCTTTTCCTCCAGCAATTCGAACACCTCTTGATCGGACACGGAGGGCCGCCGCACTTTGCGCGAGCCGGTCATTTCGCCGGTGACGCCGATCTGCTCGACCGCGAGAGAGGTGAGAGAGGGATCGGTTTCCGCACGGGCGCGGGAAAACCGGAGCCGGCATCCCGCGAGATCGCGCAGGCAATCCCCTTGCAGGCGCAGACGCAGCGGTTCAGCGCGCCCGGCCAGCCAGATTTCACCAGTCACCTCGCCGCGCACCTCATTGGAGAGCTCACCACGGACAACGGCTTTGTCGATACGAAAGGCCATTCTCGATGAACGGGAAACCCCGCGTCGTCGTGATGGTAAGCGTTTGTCGAGGTTGTCAACCCGTCGTTCGCGTTTCCGTCCGACCGGCTCCTTTGTGATGGTCCCGGCCCGAAATGTTCCGATCCGCGCCCTTGATCGTCATGGCAAAGCCTCCTAACCATGCAAGGCTGGCGCGCCAGCGGTCGCCGGTCGTCCACTCCCCTTTCCCACTTTTCGTCCCCGCTTTTGCCGAATGCCTCTGCCGCTCTCCATCGCCATCCTCACCAAAAACGAAGAAGCCCGGTTGCCGCGCTGCCTGGCTTCCGTCGCGGGGTTGGGCCGGGAAATCATCGTGCTCGACAGCGGATCCACCGACCGGACGGAGGCCATCGCTCGAGCCGCAGAGGCGGTCTTCATCCATCAGGACTGGCTGGGCTTTCCCGCCCAGCGGAGCGCCTCCTTCGCCCATTGCACACAGCCGTGGATCCTGGCTCTCGACGCGGACGAGGCTCTCTCTCCGGCGCTGCGCGCGGAAATCCTCGACTTTTTCTCTCCGGAGAATTCCCGCGGCGCACAGGTGGCTGACGGCGCCTCCTTCCCGCGGAAAGTCTGGTTTCTCGGCCGCTGGATCACGCATGGCGATTGGTATCCCGACCGCAAGCTCCGTCTCGTCCGCCGCGACAAAGTCCGTTGCGAAGGCGCCGCCGGACATGATGCGCTGCGGCTGACCGAAAGCGGCCGCGAATGCCGGCTCCACTCCGATCTCCACCATTTTTCCTTCCCGGATCTAAACACTTATCTGCAAAAGATCGCCGTCTTCGGGGACGAGCACCTGAAACGCGAACGGGCCGCCGGCCGCCGCTGGTCGCTCTGGGGCACGCTCTTCCGACCGTGGTGGCGGTTCGTGCGCGGGTATTTTTTCAAACGCGGCTTTCTGGACGGTTTTCCCGGCTTTTGGATCGCCACCGGCATCGCCTTCCAGACGTTTGTGCGCTACAGCCGCCTTTACGAGCACGAGGCTATCTCACGCGCTCCCGATACCTCGAACCCTGCCGGTATCCGGCAGGCTTCCGCAGAGGCTACCAAGCCTCTGACCTGAACCCGAGGCGGGAACGCCCCGGAAAAACTCGTTGCTTCCGCAGCCCGTTCAGGCCGGCTTTTTCTTCAAAATCGGCAGGCCGGTGCGCTCGTTTTCGCTCACCATGTAGCCCTCGGGCAGGGCATCGACGGCTCCTTCGCTCACCGCTCCGGCAAAAAAGTAGATTTGTTGCTTGCGGCCACCTTTGAGGGTGGTGATGCGGGTGTGCAAATGATAGGTCTTACCGGATTTTTTACTGACGACGCTGAAGGCCATAATGGGTGGTTGGTTGGATGTTGTGCGGTGTTGATGGTTGAAACGGTGGGCGTGACGAAGGAGGACCAGCGGTCTTCACCTCAGAGCAAACCGGCTTCCTTCAGCGTGACATACGCGCCGTTCTTGGTCACGGTCTTGAGCGCGCGCGCCGAGAGACGGACCCGGACGAACCGGTCCAGTTCCGGCACCCACAGCCGCTTGTCATGCAGGTTCGGGGAGATCGTGCGCGGCACTTTCTTGACGTGATTGAGACCAATCCCGCCGTGCTTTTTGGCGAGACCACTGTGGTGAATGCGGTTGCCGCGGCGAGCGCGGGCTCCGGTGATTTGGCAAACTCGGGACATGAATCGAAACAGAAAGGACGAGGAATGGGAGTGGGGAAGGGCGATCTTTAATTGTTTTTCCGATGTGGTCAAAGGATTTTCTCGAAAAGACCGAACGCAGCCTCTCGCGCCCGTTGTCGCCGCCTGCTCCCAAGGCCTTCACTTGGGGGCCGCAAGCTGTCGGAAATATTCCAGCATCCCGGCGAGGGCTTCGGGTGGCAATGGGTTGACCAGGCCGGGCGTCATGCTGGAGACGGCCTCTTCCTTGTGCCGGGCCTTGATTTTGTCCGCCGGAATCATTTGGGTGACCGCGGCCATGTTGCGGAGCACGACCGCGTCCCCGCCCTCCCGCACGATGAAGCCCGCATACGTCTCGCCGTCGGTGGTTTCGATCACATGAGTCGGAAAGCCTTGCGCGATGGTGGCGCTGGGGCTGAGGATGCTGCGCAGGATTTCCTCCGGCTGGTAACGCTGGGCGATGTCGTAAAGATTGGGGCCTTTGGGCGCGGCGTCTTTTTCCACGGCGTGACAGGCGATGCAGGCGTGGGCGGTGAACAAGCGCTCGCCGAGTTTCGCGTCGCCCTGGCCGGCCTTGAACGCGGCCACGGTGCGTTCGATGGCCAAGTCCAGATCCAACATGCCGACCGCGCCTTCTTTCATCGGCGGCAAGGCGGCCATCGCCGTAGTGAAGGTGGTGGCATCCTTTTCCCATTGGGGATCGGTTCCCGCGGCCACCGACGAGGCGAGTTGGGGCAGGTCATCCCACACCACACTGTGACGCTGGAGCTGCGCCGCGATGAAGCGCATTTCCCCAGGCGCGGCCTTCGCCAATTCGGCGCGCACGGCTTGTTCGAGGCGCGGGCTTTCCTCCCACGTCGCCTTTTTGTAGTAGGGGCCGGTGGTGTCCGGCCTCGTGCCCCAGGAGCTGCCGTCCCATTCGGCTTCGCGGAAATAGAGGCGGATGAGCGCAGTGAGCAGGCCGCGGCGCAACACGGGATCGGCCGCTTTTTCCACCCGCGCGATGAGGCCGCTCACCACCGCGGGATCGTGCAACTGGCGCAAGACCCGCAAGACGGCGGCACGGATCGCCGGGTCGTTGTCGGCGGCATCCAGTGCGGCGAAACACGCCTCGTGCGCGTTGAGGTTGATCAAGGCCTGGCTGGCGAGATGCGGCAGTGATCGCCGCCCGTCCGTGGCCACTTCGTCGTCGGCGGTCTGGTCGATGGAAAATCGCGATGGCAACGCCTCGACATAGACGAAAAACTCCACACTGCCGGCCCGGGGATTTTGCCGGACGCTGGAGTCGTCGAGCGCGCCTTGGGCCGTGAAGACCGTCCATCCGTGGTTCTCCGGCAGATCGTAGGCGATGACGCTGGTCGAATGCGTGCCGATGCCCCAGGCCACCGGCTTGCCGTCGATGCCAAGCGGCTCGCCGAGGGCATTGCGGCCCACGCGCACCCGGCTCCAGCCCGCCGTCGCGGTCGTCCAGCGCAAATCGGTCAGCCGTTGATCACCGGCGGGACCGGAAAGCAGCGGCTCCACCCAGTCGGCGTGATCCACGCTCGTGCCGTTGCCGCCATCGGTGACGACCAGAAAGAGCTTCTTCGCGCCGGTCACATTCGCTTGCAGTTTATGAAGGCGAGGAGCGGTGTCGCCTTTCACGAGGCCGGTGGCGGCGGCGGGTTCCGGCGCGGCCTCCGCAGCCTCCTCCACCAACGGCGCCTGCGCGGCGATCTTCAGCAACTCCGGCGCGGCTTCCTGGCGGCCCAAGCGCGACAGGGCGATCACGGCCTGGGTTTTGACGCGGTCGTTGGCGGCTTGGTGGAGAGCGGCGGTCAGCCACGTCGTGGGAGGCGGAACCACGGAGGCCGGGTTGTCGTCCGCATACTCTCCAAGCCATCGCAGATACGACTCGGCTTCCGGCCCGGTGGCGCTCTTTTCCAGTGCTGACGCCACGCGCGCGTAATGCGGAGGCCCTTCCCTGTCTCCCGTGCGGAGACGATGCAGTTTCGCCTGAATCCGGGTGGTTAAACTCGGGCTGGTGAGCGCGTCATCGACCGCCTGCTCTGAAAGCGTGGCAAATTCAGGAAGCTTGGGATTTCCCGCCTTCTTCCGCGCCTCCGGCGCCCGCACCAGCGCGATGTAGCCCACATCCTCGCCCTTGTAGGTGTATTCGCCGCCTTTCCAACTGGCGATGTAAATATTGCCCGCCGCGTCGCTCTTGATGTTGGTGGGACGCTCGATCTCACAAAAAACTTCCTGCCCGAGGTCGAACCACGCGCCTTGCTCCCCTTTCTTCGGATGATAGTAAATCGCGCTGCGCCCCCAATCCGCGGTGTAGAGCATGTCACCGAAGGGCGCGGGCACCGCGGGCTCCTGAATGTAGGTCGCGCCGGTGCCGGAGCCGCCGCCGTAGATGCCGAGCGTGGGAAAAGTTTCGTCGGCGAAATTCTTGAATTTGCGGGGATAACCCAGGTCCGCTCCGTAAAACAGCGCATGCACTTTGGTGTCCCAGCCGCCGCCGTCGTTGGTATTGTCTCGGGTGAAAACATTGAGCCACGGATCGACCGCCACTTCGTAGATGTTGCGCGTGCCCTTCGCGAACAACTCCATCCGCGTGCCATCGGGCCGCACGCGGACCACGCCACCATCATGAAGCTGCAATGTGCGTCCATCGGTCCCGGTCGCTTTCATGAAGCCGAAATCGCCGATGGCCAGATACAGCCAGCCGTCGAGAGCGAGGGTCACGCCATTGCTGGTGTGATCGGGCGGCCGCTGGTCGAGATCGAACCCGATGCCACGGATCAACTCCTGCGTCTCGTCGGCGACACCGTCGCCGTTGGTGTCGCGGAAACGGGTCAGCGTCGGCGGATGCAGGCAATACACCCACTCGCCATCGTAAGCGAGCCCGCGTGGGCTGGTCACTTTGGCGAAATCCGTGCGCCGGTCCGCCTTTCCATCGCCGTCCTCGTCGATCAACTTCACGATGAACCCGCGGTCCGGCTGCTTGTCCAGACTGGCGTTTTTATCCACGGAAACGAAGAGTTCCCCCGCTTCGCCCGGACAGACAAACGTCGGGTAATTGATGAGCGGCGGAGCGGCGAAAATCACGGATTCGAAGCCCTCCGGCAGCTTGCGCGGCAGCGGCGTTTCCAAGGCTGCGCCGTGGCCGGCCAAGACCAGCCCCCACAGCCCCCAGCGGACGGTTCTCCAAACACGAAAGCTCGTTTCCATGCGCGCCACCTGACCCGGAACCGGATCGGTGGCAACCTGATCGGAGATTTTTAGCGGACGCGGAGAACCCCCGTGCTGTTTATAGGCCACATAGGCCACATATATGGCCTATAAAACAGCCCCCCTTTACACGCTGGCCGCGACCTCCTGAGCCGGAGGCGCCTCCGCGGCCGCCGCTTTCGTTTTGGCGGCGGTTTTATGCTCGCTGGTGAAGTTGATGTGGACAGGCTTGCTGACGCCAGCCTCCTCCATCGAGATGCCATACATCACGTCGGCGCGGCGCATGGTTTTTTTGTTGTGGGTGACGATGACGAACTGGCTCTTGTCGATGAATTGGTCGAGCATGACCAGGAAGCGGCCGATGTTGGACTCGTCGAGAGGGGCATCGAGTTCGTCGAGCACGCAGAAGGGGCTGGGCTTGACCATGTAGATGGAGAACAGGAGCGCGACCGCGGTCATGGAGCGTTCGCCGCCGGAGAGCAGGGAGATGCTGGTGGGTTTCTTGCCGGGCGGCTTGGCGATGACTTCGATGCCGGCCTCCAACGGGTCGTCATCTCTGGAAAGCACGAGATCGGAAAAGCCCTGGTTACCGAAGAGTTCCTTGAAGGTGCGCTGGAAGTTCAGGCGGATCTGCTCGAAGGTTTCCGCGAAGAGCCGTCGGGTTTCGACGTTGATCTTCTGGATGATATTGTGGAGTTCGGTCTTGGAGGTGGTGAGGTCGGTATGCTCTTTCTCCAAAAAGGCATGGCGTTCTTCCAGTTCCTCGAATTCCTGAATGGCGTCGAGATTGACCGGTCCCATCGAATCCAGCCGCTGGCGCAGTTCGGTGGCGTAACGCTCGACTTCGTCCCAGTCGATGAGATCACCGGGTTCGGCCAAGGAGGAGAGAACCTCCTCGCCATCGATCGCTTCGGTGGAAAAGACGGCGGCCGGAATGTCGCCGGCCGGTCCGTCTTCCTGACCGGCGGAGGCAGGCGCGTCGTCCCTGGCTTCCTCGTCCAGCGGCCGGCCTTCCATGGTCGCGCGGCGTTTCTCCTGGGTGGCGCGCTTGGCGCGGACACTGGTGAGGGTGCTCAGCAGGGTGTGATAATCGGCCTCGAACCCTTCCAGCGACGTCTGGTAACGCTCGGCAACCTGATTGACGAGGTTTTCCAGGCGCAGGGAAAGTTGCGTGCCTTTGACTTCCTCGCGGCCGCGCTGCTCGGCGAACGCCGCGCCCTGGCGGCGCAAGGCGGACAAGGCTCGCTCGATTTCCCCGGTGCGCTGGGCCTGCTCCGTGCGCTGGGCCTGGCCGACAGCAATGGTTTCCTCCAGTTCGCTCTTTTGCGCGGCACATTCGGCGATGGTGACCTGGAGCCGTTCGTTCTCCTCTTCGGCGGTGACGATGCGTTCCTGGTGGGCGGCGCATTCGGCTTCGCGGCGTTCGATGAGGGCGGCGAGTTCGCGCAGCCGGGCGGTCATGGGATCGCGCTGGCGGCGCAGCGACTCGGCGGCCTGGGTTTCGAGGGCGAAGGTGCGTTTGATCTCGTTGAGAAACTCCGCGCTTTCCGTTTCGCGCAGGGAAGCGTCGGCGACGGCCTGCTCCACTTCGCCGAGACGCAGCGTGTGGGTTTCCATCTGCGATTGGGCGGTTTCGATGGCGAGGGTGAGTTCCGCCAAGCCGGCGAGCAGGCTCTCGCGGCGCTCGCCGACGTGGGAGGTCTCGCGCCGCAGGCTGTCGAGGCGGTTGGCGAGGGTGGTCATCTCCTTGCGCACGAGCGACAACTGGCCGCCGAGCTCGCTTTCGCGCAGTTTGAATTGGTGGAGGAGTTGCGCCGCTTCGGCGAGCTGCTCTTGCAAGCCGGCCACCAACCCGCCGAGCGCGCCCATCGAGCCTTCCAAGGTGAACAGGTATTGCTCGCCGCGCGCGGTTTCTTCCTTGAGATCGCGGATTTCGTTCTGCCGCTGGAGCAGCGAGGTCGTTTCCGCCGTGCTGCGGCCGCCGCGGATGACGCCTTGGCTGGAAACGAATTCGCCGGTCTGGGTGGCGAAAGCGAGGTCACCGTAGGTCTGGCGCAGCTTGAGGGCCATCGGCAGATCGGGCACGATGAGCACGTTGCCGAGCAGGTGGTCGATGAGCGGGCCGGCCGGTGGCTTGACACGCACTTTATCCGCCGCCCACGCCTGCGAGCCGTCGGGCAGGGTGGAAAGCTGGCGCGGCAATTCCGCGGGCAGGAAGTTTTCCGGCAGCACCACGGCCTCGCCGAGATGCCCGCGGGTCAGCGTGTCGATGATCGTTTCCGCCAGCGCCTGGTCGGCGACGAGGATGGTCTGCAAATGGAACCCAAGCGCGGCTTCGATGGCGCGCACGTATTCCGGCTCGACGTCGAGATAGGACGAGAGCAGGCCATGCACGCCGTGGAGGTCGATGGACGGCGTGCCGCCCGCCTGGGTGGCGAAACCGGCGAGCACTTCGCGGGTGCCCTTTTCCAAGCCTTCGCCACGCGCCAGAAGTTGCTCCAATACTTCGAGCCGCGATTGTTTTTCTGAAAAAACCTTATGGAAATCGCGGTAGCGTTTTTGCCCGGCTTCGTATTCCACCTGGGTCTGGCGCAACTCATCCTGGGACTGCTGCAACGCCACTTCCTGCGCCTCGCGCTGGGCCGTGGCTTCGGCGAGTTCGTCGAGAATGCGTTGCTCCTCGGTGGCGCGCTCCTCGCGGTCGGCGACGAGCTTCCGCGTCTCGGCTTCCAACTCCGCGAACCGCCCGCCGTCGCTGTCGATGCGCTGCTGGTGGCTGGTGAGCGCGGCGCTGGAGGAAATGAGCGTCGTCTCGGTCTGGTGACTGAGGCGGCGCAAATCGCGCAACTCCCGCTCCAAGCCCTCCCGCTGGTCGCGGCTGCCGCGGGTTTTCTCTTCCTGCGCCGCGATGTCCGATTGCTGGCGCTCGAGATTGGAGGTGATCGTCACCAGCGCATCCTCGGCCTCACGGAGGTCGTGTTCCTGTGCCCCCAACCGCTCGCGGGCATGGGCGATCTCTTCCTGGTTTTTCGTAATTAACGATTCCAACTCAATGGTTCTCTCACCATTGAATCCAATGCGACCTTCGGCGGAATGCTGCCGCGTGGTGATTTCGGCGGCCTGCGCGCGCAAAGCGCCTAACTGCGCGTCGGCACGTTCGAGTTCCGCGCGCACCTCCTCCAGGTGTGTTTCGTGCCCGGCGGCCTCTTCCGTGAGACGCTCGATTTCACCGGAAAGACTTGCGATTGAAGTATCCAGCTCACCTTTTTCCGCCGACCACTCCACATAGCGGCGATGCGAAAAATGCGTGTCGAGGACGCGGCTGTCCTGATGGATCTCCTGGTAACGCCGCGCCTTGGCCGCCTGCCGCTGCATCGAAGCCATCTGCCGCTTGAGCTCGGTGATGATGTCGGTGACACGGAGCAGGTTGGCCTCGGTGTATTCGAGCTTGCGCAGGGCTTCGCGTTTCTGGGTTTTGAACTTGGTGATGCCCGCCGCTTCCTCGAAAACCGCGCGCCGGTCCTCCGGCTTGGAACTCAGGAGCTGGTCGATCTTTCCCTGCTCCATGATGGAATACGCGCTTTGGCCGACGCCCGTATCCATGAACAATTCGTTGATGTCGCGCAGGCGGCACGGGGTGCCGTTGAGCGCGTATTCGCCCTTGCCATCGCGATAGACGCGGCGGGTGATGGCCACCTCATTGTAATCCACGCCGAGAGAGGTCTCGCAGTCGGAAAACGTCAGCGTCACTTCCGCCATGCTGTGCGGCTGGCGCTTGTCGGTGCCGTTGAAAATCACGTCCGCCATTTCGCCGCCGCGCAACGCCTTCGCCGACGTCTCGCCGAGCACCCACTTGATGGCGTCCACGACATTGGACTTGCCGCATCCGTTCGGCCCCACGATGCCGGTCACGCCCGGATTGAAGTCGATGACCGTCTTGTCCGCGAAAGACTTGAAGCTTTGGATGACCAGGTTTTTAAGAACCATTGATGTGCAGGGATAGTAAAATTCCGAACTTTGCGAGTCTAACGTGGCAAATTTGCGGCTCAGAAGCAAGAGAAAAATGCCCCCACCGCAGGATGTTGTGGAGAAAAAATGAACGTCCACAATGGATGGACATTTTATTTAGCGCTTGAAAGTAAAGGGTTCTTTTGCAAAAATGCGACAAATCAGAATTAGCCCTTTACCAATCGCAGGGGAGACATCATTGTTTGAACGCCTTGCCCCCGACTCGTCACGCCTCCCGGCAGGAAAGGGTTCATGGAGTGACGGACCGCAGGGGCTCACCCCCGTCTTCCGGAATTTTTCAGCTGCCTCTTTAATCTCATGGCAAATCAGCCAGCGCCATCTCCCGTCCCGTCTCGCCAGGATTTTGTGTTCTGGCCGGGCGAAAGTTCGGCATTGGGAGCGGAGACGACGGAAGCGCTGCGGGAGACAGTGGCGCAATTGACCGGAGGCGAACCGGTGGAGGAGCCGGAGCCACCCGCGTCGGAAAGCGGGGTGAATCACCCCTCCCCTTCCGGACCGACCCAAAAATGGCAACGCTCGACGTCTCCCGGTTTGCGCGACGAGCCGCGGTGGTGGGAGATCGACTTCGGCGACGAAGCCCGGCCGGCCGCGAAAAAGCCTCCACCCTCGGCAGCGACAGCAGAACCAGCGCCGGTTCCCCCGCCCCCCGCTCCGGTGGAGGCAACGCCCTCGACTGAAGCCACGGCTCCGTCCCCCTCCGCTCCGCTCCCCACACCAGGACTTGGCCCGGCGTTGTGGGCCGAGAGCGAAGCGAAAAACGAACCTTCGGTGTCTCCGGAAGACATTTGGGAACTCGCAGCCCGGGAGTTGGCCAAGGCCACGGAATTGCCGGCGACCAGTGCGCCCCCCCCGGCCGGGCTCGCCAGTCCGGCGGTTCCACCTCCGGCGGCCGAACCGGCCCTAGGAGCTGGTGACGTCCCCCCGGCGGCCTTGACGTCCGCAGACGCGCCATCCTCCATCGGAACCCACTTGCCCCCTCCGCGGAAAAAAGCTCTGCCTCCCGCGGAAATCACCGGAGAATCCACGGAAGAGGCTGGGGCGCCACCGGTTCCCGCCGAGGCCGGCGCCGGAAAGAGCGAAACGCTGTGGCTCGATGCCGCCGTGGAGAGTCTGCCTCCGGAACCGGCCCTCCCCTTTGTCACAGCCGAAGACGACGACGAACCCCTCGCACCGGAGCCATTGCCGTCCGCCGCCTTACCCGCCTTGGCGCGCCGTCCCGGCCTGCCCAACGCCCGTCGGGTGATGCTCAAGTCCGCCCCCGATGACGTGGTGTTTCCCAATACCCCCACCGCGCTGGAAGAGGACGACGAAGACGAGTTTGCCGCCGCCAAACCGAGACGCCGGGGCGTCATCCTCAAAGTGATAATGCTGGCGCTGCTGGTGCTCGTCCCGGTCTTGCTGTGGGCCAACTGGAGCGCGCTGCCCGAAGATTGGAGAACCCGGGCCGGTGAATGGTGGCAGTCCCTCCGCCAGGATTCCGCGCCCACCACCAACGCTCCGGACGACGCGGCCCCGGCGGTGCCCGCCGCGCTCTCCACTCCCGCTGAGGTCCGCCCGCTGCCCCGCCCGGGAGAGCCGGCCTCCTCCACCGAGATCCTGCGTGAAGCCGCGGATCAAGCGTTGCAGGAATGGCGCGAGGCAAGCCCGCCCGCCGCCGGTGATGATGCGGTTACTCCTTCGTCCGCTGTGCCTTCGGAAACGCACGTGGAGCCGGCGGTCTTCCCGGCTGATGAAATTGAAACCCCGGAGGCCCCGCCGGCCTCGCCTCCCGGGGAATCCAACGCGGCGACCGCTCCTTCGCCGGAAAGCCCCGCCTCTGCGGAAGATCCCCCGGCGACGCCCGTTCCCGGCTCCGGAGTCGCGAAGGCGGAATCATCCGCTCCCGGCTCCAGCCATATCATGCTCAATCTGCGCGCGGAACCATCGTCCGCCAACAAAGCCGGAGGGCCGGAAGCCGCCTCGCCGATGAGCGTGGCGGTCATGCCCGACCTCGACGGCGAGGCCGCCAAAGCCGCGATCTCCGTGCATGGCTTGGTCAATGCGACTCGCGTGGAGGACGTGCTGCCATGGATTTATGATGCCGACCGCTTGGCGCCACTCGTGCGCGGGTATCACGAAACCCAGCCCCTGCGCCCGCTCAGCAATGCCGTAATCGATCTCGCCCACGAAGGAACCATCCCGGATTCCAACGCCAAAGTCTTTATTTTCAACATCATGCACTCCGAGTGCGCGTCCGGGTTCCCTGTTTCCGCCGAGCAGACCCCCCAAGGCTACCGCATCGACTGGCAAAGCTATGTCCAGTGGCGCGACGAATGGCTGCGGAACTTCGCGCAGAATAAAACCGCCGACACGCAGATGCTCTTCGTCGTGCTGCGACGCACGCATTATTTCAACGACGACGTGCCCGACCTCGACGGCAAGCTCGCCTTCAAGCTCACCTCCGCCGTCCCCGGCGACGAAGGCGTGGTGGCCTTCGCGGACCGCGATTCCGAATTAGGCCGCTCACTGGAGGAAACCTTCAAGTGGCGGAAACTTTATTTTCCGGTCGTGGAGTTGAAATGGGTGAGCGAAAGTGGCGCCGACAAATTCGTGCGCCTGACCCGGATCGTCCGGCCGACGTGGCGCCGCGTGGGCGAGTGAGGATCGTTTCCTCCGAGAGAATGCTTGCTGCGGACGCACGCACCCATTTTGCCGCCGACCGGCATGAAATTTGCCCAAGCGCGACGCCTCGACTGGCAAGATCAGGACCGCCTCAGACGAAAAAACACCGTGCCATTAATGGTGGCGACATGTCCAGGCGCAGCGTCGGGCATCAACTCCCAAGACTTCAAATCGGGACTGCGCTCAAGCACGGCGCCGGGCGTGGCGTTCCAGTCAAGCCGGATTTGGTTGTCGGCCAGCAGCGTGATGGTAAGTCCCGGATCGAACGCGGGAGGCAAGCCTGTCATCGGCTCGAAGGTGAAGGTGCCGGCGGCATAACGGTTGGCGGGACCGCCATCGCCATTGGCGGGCAGCACGTCGAGGACGGTATCCCAGCGGCCACCTCCCACAAAAAGCAGGCTACCGCCGTTGAAGGTGGTCCATTCCCCGCCGTCGGCATTGCCGTTGGGTTCGCCCGGTCCGTAACCATAGGCCACAATGCTGCCTTGGAAGCCGGCGGGCAGCTCGACCGGCGTGGGCAGGAGAAGAAACCGGCTGCCATCGCTCAGATCGCCATCCTCGCGCTCCGGCGTGCCGGGATCATCGACGTCGAACACTACCAGCGGCGTCACCGCCTCGCCGGTCGTGCGGTCATAAATCGCGACCGTGATGGGCAAGAACAACCCATCCGCCTCGCTGTCGAACGCCCCGAGTTCGGTGACCCGCACGGGATGCACCACCTCAAAATCCATCCCCAGGCTGCCCCCGAATTCTTGATTGCCGAACGTTCCCTCGGGCACGACGTAAGCCACGCCCGCCTCGCGAGCCGCCGGCGCGGCGGTGATGAGTTCCGAAGCCAATCCTTCCTGACCGCCGGCCGACACCGCGCGCACGACAAAGCCGACAGGTTCTCCATTGGTCAATCCCGTAACCCGCAACGTCAGCTCCGCGGTTTCTCCCGCCAAGGCGTAATCTCCCGTCCCCTCGTCGTAGCGATAGACACGGTAGGTGACGGCGGGCAGCGGGACGGTGACCGCGGTCCAAGCCAGCGTGGCCGCGCCATCCTCCAGAGGAATCGACAAGGTGGCCACCGGTTTGCCAGGCCCCTCCGGCGAGGTGGTTTCATATTCGAAGGTGCCCGCGGCGTAGGCGGCGGCCAGACTGCTATCCACGACTTCAGGAAATTCGCCGGTGACGACGCCATAACGTCCGGAGCCCGTGAAAAGCAGCGAGCTGTCTCCGTCGTCCAACGTCCAGACCACATTGGCCGGAAGGCCGTAGGCATTGTAGAGCAACTCGCCGAGGCCATAGCCTTCACCGACGATGGTGCCAAGAAATCCCGCGGGCAGCTCGATCGGCTCCGCCAGCGGTTTGAAGCGCATCCCCGCGACCAGCGTGCCGGGCTCTTCGGTGGTGAAATCGATCCACGCCAGCGGCTCCAATGTTTCCCGGTTGTAAAGCCGCGCGCTGAGCAGACGGAATTCGTCGTCCTCCGTCCCCAGGATGCCATCCGGGCCGGGAGTCGGCATGATCCCGTCGGAGCCGGAATCGAACACCCCGAGCCGGGTCACTTTGATCGGATTCTGCACGTCGAAATCCAAGCCCAGGGTGCCCCCGAAGGGTTGATTGCCGATCGTGTGGGCGGGCGTGAAATAGGCGATGTGGTGATTCTCCGCGAGTTGGTAGGGAGCCGCCCGGAAGACAAGGGAATCGACACCCGTCACCTCGCCGGCGGCCACGGAGACCAGCTTGTAGAGATATTCGACGCCATTGGTGAGCCCGGTGTCCACATACCCGGTGGCGCTGACTTCCGCGATCTGGGAGAAGACCCCGTCCGCGGCGAGAGCGCGGAAGATCCGGTAGGACACCGCCGCGACCGGCTGCGTGACCGGCTCCCAAGCCAAGCTCACTTGCGCCGCGCCGCTGGTCACCGTCGGGAATGGAGGCGGCGGCAGCGACGCATTCGCGGTCGAAAATTCAAAGGTTCCCGCGGCATAGGAATTGACCGGCCCGTCGAGGTTGTCCGGATAGCCAAAGGGATCTCCGCCCCAAATCGACTGGCAGCCGGCAAAACTGAGCAACCCGCCGCCATCGTTCATCGCCCAGGGCGTAGTGGCGCTGTCGTTGCCGTTGCGCTCTTCCGCGCCGTAATTGCTGGCCACGATGATGCCCTGGAACCCAGCCGGCAGCTCCAGTGGCTCGGCCAGCGGCAGAAACCGGCTGCCCCCCACCAATTCGCCATCTTCCCGTTCCTCGGTCTCGGGGTCGTCCGGAAAAAAGTCGATGATCGCCAACGGCTCGACCGGATTGAGACGATCGTAAAGCCGGACCTGGATTTCCCGCCATAACCCATCCGAAAGATCATCGAAAGCCCCGAGCCGGGTGACGATGATGGGGCTGGTGACATTGAACTCCAGGCCCAGGGAGCCACCGAAAGCCTGGTTGCCGGCTTGGCCCTCCGGCACTTCAAAAGCGATGTGAGTTTGGGCCGGCGCGGCCGTCAACGACAGCCAGCCCAGCACAGCGGCACTGATAGTGGATGGTTTTTTCATGGTGTTGGTGGTGAGTGGGAATACTTGCCGGGGGTGGCATGTCATAGGCCGTATAGGCCCCACATGGCCGATGGGGCCTATCCAAAGACCGCCGCTCGTCTCTCATCGCGCGTTTCATGGCTCGGCAATAAGATAGCGGACCCGGAAAAAAAACCCACCGGCCGCGCCCCCCGGCAACGCGTAGCGCAGGGTTTCCCGCGGCCCCTGCGCGATGGTCTCCACCAGCGTGGCTTCGACGGCGGCCCACTCTCGCAGATCGGCGCTCGCCTCGAACGCCACCGCCACGCCCGCTCCGGCGGCGCGGACGACCGTCGCCGCATACGAGCCGTCGGCTTGGCGATCGAAGACCGGCAAGCCTTCTCGTGACGGCACGGCCGGGTCGGAGCCGGTGGCATATTCCAGCAGGGCGCTCAGGCCGTCGCCGTCGCGGTCGTCCTCATCGCCGGCGATGCCATGCGATGCTTTCCACGCGGCGTAGCCGGCGGACACCTCCGCGCCGCGCCCCGGCGTGGGCG
>CAZQUC010000042.1:4019-16295 GCA_964596095.1 uncultured Enterobacteriaceae bacterium | reverse complement strand
CTAGCGTGGCGAGCGCGATCTCCGCTTCGCGCGCGAGCTTGGCCTCGGGCAGATTGGTCATGCCAATGACATCGAAGCCGAGTTGCCGGTAGGCGTTGGACTCCGCGCGCGTAGAAAAGGCCGGACCGTCCATGTTGACATACGTGCCGCCGTCGTGGACGCGGCGGCCTTGCGCGAGACAGGCCTCGCGCAACAGCGCGCGCAGATTCGTGGAAATCGGCTCGGCGAAGCTGACATGGGCGACCACGCCGCGACCGAAAAACGTGTGATGCTCGCGGCGGCTGGTGCGGTCGAAAAATTGGTCCGGCAGCACGATATCGCGCGGCGCGTAGCGTTCCTGCAACGAGCCGACCGCGGTAACCGCGACGATCCAGCGCACTCCCAGCGAACGCAACGCGTAGATGTTAGCCTGGTGGTTGATTTCCGACGGCAACAACCGGTGGCCGCGCCCGTGCCGCGCCAGGAAAAACACCCGCCGCCCGGCGAAGGTGCCCGCGATGAAACGGTCCGACGGCGCGCCGAAGGGCGTCGTGACCTCGATTTCCTCGCGGTCCGTGAAGCCCGGCAGATCGTAAAGTCCGCTGCCGCCGATGATGCCGATGTGCGCCTCGCTCATGCGGTGCTGATTCCAGCGCGCCCGCCCGCTCAAGCAACCGGAATTCCCGCCGAAGCCGCGGATCGCGCGCCCCCGCCGGACCGGGCCGGGCCGAGCAGTTTCCAGGCACGCGCGCCAAGCATCAACGCGGCGAACGCCAGCCCGACGGCGAGACCGGTCCACGGACCGGTGGCGCCCCACTGCCGTCCCAGCCCCAGCCACGCCCCCAGCGGCACGGCGATCAGCCAATACGCCGCGAAGGCGCACCAGGCAGGCACGCGGGCGTCATTGACCCCGCGCAAGGCCAGGGTGGAAACCACTTGCAGCCCATCGACCAATTGGAACAACCCTCCGATCACCAACAGCGTGGCGGCGGTGGCGGCCACCTCGGGCACGGTCACGAATCGCCCCGCCAGCCAGGCGCCATGGGTCAGGAAAACCACCATCGACGCCGCCATGAACAACGTGGAGAACAGCCAGCCGCCCAGCAGCACGCGCCTCATGCGGACGGGCTGTCCGGCGCCGGCCAGTTCGCCGATGCGGACCGTCATCGCCATCGCCAGCCCGAGTGGAATCATGAACGACACGGACACGCAGGTGATGGCGACCTGATGCGCCGCCAGCGCCGCCGCGCCCAGGGTGCCGATGAGCAACGAGCACACGGCGAAGGCTCCCACTTCGGTCAGCAGGTGCAGGCTGGCGGGCAGTCCGATGCGCCACAGCGAGCGGATTTCCTCTCCCCGCGGCCAACGCCACCAGCGCGGAGGCGTCCACGACTTGTATTTCGAGATCTGGGTCAGCCACCAGAACATCACGACCGCGCCGAGGGTCCGGGCCACCAGTGTGGCCCAGGCCGCGCCTTCCAGCCCCAGCGCCGGGAAGCCGCCATGCCCCCAGATCAGCAACCAGTTGAGCAGGATGTTGAGCAAGACCGCGCCCAGCAAAATCCAGAACGCGGGCCATGGGTGGTTCAAAGCATCGGTGTGGTTCTTCCACGTCATGGAGAGCAACGCCGGCACCAGGCTGCCCGCACCGATGAGGAGGAAGGCAGGCAACCGGTCGGTCACTTCCTGCGGCTGGCCGAAATGTCCGCGCCACGGCGTCAGGGCCAGCGTCATCGCGACGGTGAGGAGGCCGAATCCCAACGCCAGCCACGTGCCATGGCGCAAGGCTTCGCGCGCCCGCTCCGGCTCCCCCGCCCCGCGCGCCTGCGACACGCGGACCGACACCGAGCTGAGCAACCCGATGCCGATGACGAACGGCACGACCAGCAGGGTATGGGACAGCGTGGCGACGCCCAGTTCCGTGACCCCGAGCCGCGCGATCATCAGCGTGTCGGTCACACCCATCAGCATTTGCCCGAGCTGGCCGGCGATCAACGGCAACGCCAGCCGCAAGGTGGTCCGGCTTTCCTGCCAGAAGGTGGGAACGGGCACGGTGCTCCGGTCGCCGGGAAGCTCGGCGGCGGACACATTCTCGGAGGTGGACAGGGATGACATCGCGATGGAGCGGTGAAAGGAGGGATGAACGCGGACTCGCCCGGAGCAGGACCCCTCGCTGAAAGCCGCCGGGCGAAGGAAAAACCGCCGCCCTGGCAGATCGGAGCGGTGGGTGGGAGCAGAAGCCGGTTGAATTCAACTCAGGCCGATAGCCCCATGTCCCGCCCGTTTCGCCCGGGTGAAACCGGGGAAAACAATTCGGCGGGCATGGATGGAGTCTTCATGGAGACGATTCACGCTCAGGCCGTCAAGCGCCCGAGCCACGCGTTTCCCTCTATGCCGGATCGTCCGCTGCGTCAACTCCAGCGCGTTTCTTCGCTCACGCAATCCCCTTGGATGTTGGACCCGCACGCTCGCGGAAGCGAGGACGGCACGCTCAGGTTGACACGCCGGACCGCCGTCCGCTTTGCTCCCGCATGAAACGACGCGCTTTTTTCCGCGACTCCGCCGCCGGCGCCACGGGCTGGCTCGCCGGCTCGGCCTTGGTGACCGGGCAGGAAACCCCGCCGCCCGCCGACGCCGCTTCTTCCCCGTGGGTGACCTCGCCTCCGGTGGTGATGGCTCCGCGGCCCGACGGCGTGGAAATTATCTGGGCCGTGTCGGCCTTGGCGCGGGGCTGGGTGGAATTCGGCCCCACGTCCGAACTCGGCCACACCGCGGCCTCCACCCCGTGGGGATTCGTGCCGCAGGGCACACAAGTCGTGCGCGTGCGGCTGGACGGGCTGACCGCCGGCACGACGTATCATTTCCGCTGCGTCACGGAACGCGCCGGGAGCGACAAGGAAACCCATCATACGGAGGTCCGCACCTTCCGCACCCTCGACCCTGCGGCCGCGTCCACGAAATTCGCGGTCTGGAACGACACCCATCAACACAACGACACCATCAGACGCCTCGCCGAGCTGACCCCCGCGGCCGATTTCCTGCTCTGGAACGGCGACACCTGCAACGACTGGAAAAGCCCCGATCTGCTCGCGCCCACGTTGCTCGCGCCGGCGGACGGCGTGGAATTGTCCGCCCGCGCGCCACTCCTGCTCGTCCGTGGCAACCACGACGTGCGCGGGCCGTATGCGTGGCAATTCTCCGATTACATCGCGACGCCTCACGGCCGGCCGTTCTACAGCTTCCGCACCGGCCCCGTCGCCGTGCTCTGCCTCGACACCGGCGAGGATAAAGACGACGACCACCCTTCGTTCCATGGCCGCGCCGCCTTCGAGCCGCTGCGCCGCGAGCAGGCGGCATGGATCGCGCGCGAAATCCAGAAACCGGAAATCGGCCAGGCGCCCTACCGCGTCGTTTTCTGCCACCTGCCCCTGCGCTGGCTGGACGAGGTCACGGACATCGGCTACGACCGGTTCAGCGGGCGCTCGCGGAAACTCTGGCACGACGGCCTCGCCCGCTGGGGCGCGCAGGTCGTCATTTCCGGCCATACACACCAACAAGCCTGGCTGCCCCCCACCGACGCCTTTCCCTACGCCCAACTCGTCGGCGGCGGCCCGCAACCGGACCGCGCCACCCTCATCACCGGCGAGGCCGACGCCCGTTCGCTGCGCCTGAAAACGCTCTCCCTTCGCGATGGCAGCGAGGAAGTGCGCGAGTTCCCGCCCTTGGGGTGAGACATCGGGCTGGTCAAGCAGACCGGGAGCCCGTCAAACGCCGGGAGGCCTGCGTTTCCGCCGCTTACCACCCCACCGCGCGGACGCGGAAAAACCCCGCGCCGGCCGCCGGGCCGGGCACGGTGATGTCCACCCGCGCGCCGGTGCCCGCCGTTTCGGTGCCCACGGGCGTCCAAGTTCCCAACGCCGTGCCTGATTCGACGCGGTAGCGGGTGCCGGGGCGGGTCAGCAGGCTGATGGTGTGGTTGCCGCCGGTGGCCGGGGCGAGGGTAACGGTGGTGTTGTCCGCCGCGCCGGGGATGTAGCCGGTGAAGTCGCGCGCGGGCAGCCAGCGGGCGAAGTTTTTCGCGGCCGCGCCAAGCGTGCCGTAGCCGGTATTGAACACGCCAGCGGCATACAGATCGCCCTGCGGCCCGACGGCGACGGCGTTGACGATCTGGCTGCCGGTGACGCCGAGGCCGGACCCGAGCGGTTTCCACGCGCCGGTGCCGTCCCACTGCGCGACGTGCCGCAGGCCGGTGACCGCGCGGCCGGCCGAGGCGTCGAAATCCCCCGCCGCGTAAAGCCCGCCGCCAGGACCGAGGACGAGATCAAACACGCCGTCGGAGTCGAACGTCGTGCCATTGGACTGGATGAATTTTTCGTCGAACCCACCGGCGAGCGCGTTCCACGTCGTGCCAGTGAGGGCGGCCACGTCGCGGACGGCGACCGGCGTGCCTGCGGCGTCCACTTGGTCGAAATCGCCGCCAATATAGAGGGTGCCGTTCGGCGCCTGCGCCAGCGTGCGGACGATAGGCGCGCCGCCGACCCCACCGCTCACTCCGCCGCCGAGCACGCTCCACGCCGTGCCATTCCATTTCGCCAGCGCGCCGGTGAATTCGCCGCCCGCGACCAGGCCGCCATCGGGCGCGAGGGCGAGCGCCCGCACGTTGTAGCTCAGCCCGTCGCCGACGCGCTCCCATTTGTTGGTGCTCACATTGAACCGGCGGATGTATTTTTCGTTTTGCGGTGACTGCGCCGGGCCGGTGAATTCGCCGCCGACGTAGAGCCAGTCGCCGGATTTCGCCAACGCGAGCACCCGGCCGTTGGTCGGGCCGTTTTGCTGGTTGGGCGTGGTGAGCGTGGGCGCGGCATCGGTGAGCGCGCTCCACGTTTCCGTCGCGAGATGAAACCGCGCCACGCCGGAGGCATCAATGTCGCCGACCTTGGAAAAATTGCCGCCGATATACAGATACCCGTCGCCGCCGTTTTCGATGGCCCAGACGCCGCCGTTGAAATCGTCGTCGATGGCTGGCACGCGCTCCCAGGCTTCGGTGAGCAAATTGAAGCGCGTGAAATTTTTCTTCTGCGGGTCATTGTCCACGCGCAGGAACAAGCCGCCCATGTAGAGATGGTGTCCGGCCGGCTGCAGCACGAACGGCTCCGAGCCGGGCGCGCCGTAGTCGTAGAACCAATGCTTGTCGTCCGGCAATTGCGCGGAGACCGGAGACAGGGCGAACGCGCCGAGAACGACGCACGAAGGAAGAAGATGCGGATATTTCATGATGAACCGCGCCTCCGGAAATAGGAAGGGCGCGCTTCTTTCAATGCCGGGCCGGGGGAAATCTAACGGGCCGACTGCTGGTCGTGCTCCCGGCGGATTATCCGGGCGTCAGCAACGGGATGGCCTGGCGGCCATGGCGGCGGTAGATGCGGAAGTCGGAATCGAGGGTGAATACCGGCGCGTCGGTCCACAATTCGGACATGCGCACAAGACAGGCATCGGCGAACGACATGGGAACGCTGGCGTAGCGGGCCATCAATTCATGCACCGCCGCATGATGCTCCCGCACGGAAAAAGGCAATTCCAGCCAACCAGCCGCCAGCCATTCGGCAATCCGCAGTTTGGCTTCGGGAAGATCGCTCGCCAGAAAATGCACCTCGGAGAGCACCGCCTCGCAGGTCAGCAGTTTCGGCGGCAGGCGTCGCCCCTCCTCCACCGCCCAAGAGTGGTCTTGATCGGTGCGATCAAGCAATGCGACGATCGGTCCCGTATCGGCGATCGCATACTTCATCGACCATAGCCCTGGAGATGCTTTTTATTGCGGGCGAGATCACGCCGGCCGGAAGCGATCGCGCCCACGCCCACGCCCAGCGCCTCGATCAGATTGACGGGGCGCGAGCGCGAAGGAGCCGCCTCCTCGCCATAGCCCTCCATGTGCTTTGGATTGCTCGACAGATCGGTAGGCGCATCGGTATTGTCGAATGTCAAATCCTTGATCAAATCCCACATGCCCGGCTTTTGGGTTTGCTCGCCATCGCTCCGGGCCAGCCGTTCGCGCACGAGCGCGGATTTGCTCACGCGGCGCAGTCGCGCCTGGCGCGTCAACTCCGCGTCCAGGGCTTCCGGGATTTTCACGACCAGCGTTTTCACGAGACAACCATACGACGATTTTGGCCGTGGCGCAATGCCACGCAGGCGAGACGCCTGGTATCTGTTTAGCCCCAAAGGGGCGTCACATCTTAGCCCAGGGCAAGTGAGGCTGTGCCGAGCGCTGCCCTGGTTTATGCACCAAAAAAAGGCGCAGCCCTGAAGGGGCGGAACATGGTTTCGGTCTCGTCGTGCCTTGTCTCGCCCCTTCAGGGCTTGAGGTATTTTTACGATCGAAACCCAGGGCGGCGCTCGGCCAGCCTCGCTTGCCCTGGGCTGAAATATCCCGCCCCTTCGGGGCTAAACGCAGGCGAGACGCCTGCGCCCCCTTCCGCAAAGAAAAGAACAAACACCGCCGTCGCACCCGAGGCCTGCCTCTTTCCAATGACAAAATTTCCCGCATCATTTCCCATCAAGCCATGAAAACCAAAGACCTCATCACTCTCGGCATCCCGCAATTTGGCGACGGGTTGGACGAAGCGCGCGCCTTCATCAAGAGCTTCATCGCCCGCGGGGGCGATGGCGCGGCGTTGCCTCAGGAAATCTCCACCATCGTGGCGCGGCCGGAGGCGTTTTTCGCCGACGAGCATCGCGCGGCGCTGGCGCGGGCGATTTACCGACCACCCTTCACGCCGCGCGCGGCCCTCGCGCCGTGGCGGCAGTGGGGCGACGACCTGGAGCCGCAAGCCGTGCAGCAGATGGCCAATGCCTGCGCGCTGCCGGTGGCGGTGGCGGGCGCGCTCATGCCCGACGCCCACCTCGGCTACGGCCTGCCCATCGGCGGCGTGCTCGCCACGGACAATGCCGTGGTGCCATACGCCGTGGGCGTCGATATCGCGTGCCGCATGAAGCTGACCGTCTTCGACCGCAAGGCCAACACCCTCGCCGGGCAGAAAGGACGGCTCGCCAATATCCTGGAGGACGAGACGCGTTTCGGCATCGGCGCGGCGTTCGAGAAAGCGCGCGACCACGACGTGATGGACGACGACTGGTCGGTCTCGCCGATCACGAAGCAGAACTTCGACAAGGCGTGGAAACAACTCGGCACCAGCGGCTCGGGCAATCACTTCGTCGAATTCGGCGCCTTCACGATCACGGACGACGAGGCGGCGGCGCTGCGACAAGCCGGTTTCGGGATCGACGCGGGCGAATACCTCGCGCTGCTGAGCCATTCCGGTTCACGCGGCACCGGCGCGCAGGTGTGCGACTTCTACAGCAAACGCGCGATGGCCCGCCACGCGCATCTGCCGAAGGAGCTGAAACACCTCGCGTGGCTCCCGCTCGACGAAGCCGACGGCCAGGAATACTGGGCGGCGATGAACCTGATGGGTCGCTACGCGGCGGCCAATCACGCGGTCATCCACCGGCACATCGCGAAGAAAGTCGGCGCGGCGTTGCTCGTCGAAGTGGAGAATCACCACAACTTCGCGTGGAAGGAAACCCACGTCATCGACGGCCAGGAGCGCGAGGTCATCGTGCATCGCAAGGGCGCGACGCCCGCGGGCGCCGGCATGCTCGGGGTCATTCCCGGCTCGATGGCGACGCCCGGTTATCTCGTGCGCGGGAAAGGGCAGCCGCAGTCGCTGCACAGCGCGTCGCATGGCGCAGGCCGCGTCATGAGCCGGAGCAAGGCGATGCAATCGTTCACCTGGAGCGGCGTGAAAAAACAACTCGCCGCCGCGGGGGTCGAACTGCTCTCCTCCGGCCTCGACGAGGTGCCCGGCGTTTACAAGGACATCCACGCCGTCATGGCCGCGCAGACCGACCTCGTGGAGGTGCTCGGCCGCTTCGATCCCAAGCTCGTGAAAATGTGCCCCGCGGGCGAAAAAGCCGAGGATTGAAACGGCCTGCTCCTCCCCGCCATGCCGGTGGCCGCTCGTTGCCGGCATGGACACTTGATTTCTTAAAAAAGTTAATTTAGATCATCACCCGTCCGTCATTCCAATGTTATGACCGCGCTGCAAAAACCGACGGTGCTGGTGCTCAATCGCTCCTGGCAGGCCATCAACGTCAAGACACCCGCCGAGGCCTTCGGCATGATGGCGGGGGGACAAGCGCTGGCGCTCGATATGACCGATGGCGTCATGCAGCCGACGCCTTGGCAAGACTGGATCACGTTGCCGGTGCAGGGAGACGAACCCGCCGCCAAGACCGTAAGCGGCGCGATCCGCCTGCCCACGGTGATCGTGCTCACCCGCTACGACCGCGTGCCGATGCGCCGCCCGCGCTTCGGTCTGCGCGGCCTGTGGGAACGCGACGGTGGCCGCTGCCAATACACCGGCCGCGAGCTGCGTCCCGGCGAGGGGAGCATCGACCACGTCGTGCCGCGCTCGCGGGGCGGGCTCACGTCCTGGGAAAACTGTGTGCTCGCCTACCGGCCGGTGAACCACCGCAAGGCGGCGCGCACGCCGGAGGAGGCCGGCTTGCGCCTGCTGAAGCGTCCGCACAAACCGCGCCCGACGCCCACCACGGCGCTGATCCGCAACATCCACGGCATCCGCGATTGGGAGCCGTTCCTGGGGTGCGCCTGAGCGGCGGGACGAAGAGAAAGAGGCCCCGCGAAAAATACCCCATCTCGCCGGCAAGCCGGTGAGCCGAAAAAGCGGGGACAAGCCTCCACACCAAATCAGCGGGCTGAGGCCGGAAACCTCGGGCCTTTCCGGAGCGTTCCCGCCAAAAAAAGTTTCCCAACCGCCGCAACTTGCCACACTGGACGTCATGAACCGCGTGTTTCCCCACGGAAGCTCCGGCCCGCGCCGTCGGCCTGGCGTCCTGGCCGTGGTGGGCCTGCTGCTCGCGCTGGCTTCTCCCGGCGCGGCGCAACGCGCGTTCGTGCTCGTGCGGGGCGCGGACGGAGAGACCGCTTACGGCGAAAAATTCACCCACCAGCTCCAAGCCTGGCGCGAGGCCCTCAAGCCCGCCGGCGCGGACTGCTTCGTGATCGGCGAAAAACCGCTCCCCGAAGGCACAACCGATGCCGCCGCGCTCCAGCAACAGCTCGCCGCGCTGCCGAGAGAGACGGCGGACGAATTGTGGCTGGTTCTCATGGGGCACGGCTCCTGGGATGGCGCGGAGGCGCGCTTCAACCTGCGCGGGCCGGACGTGTCCGCGACCGACTTGGCCACATGGCTGCACCCGTTCCAGCGCCCGCTCGTCATCATCAACACCTCGTCGGCGAGCGGCCCCTTCCTCGCCAAACTCTCCGGCCCGCAACGCGTCGTCGTCACCGCCACCCGCGGGGGCAATGAGAAAAATTACGCGCGCTTCGGCGAGGAACTCGCCGCGGCGCTCACCGATCCGGCGGCGGATTTCGATCAGGACGGCCAGCTTTCCGTGCTGGAGATGACCCTCGCCGCGGCGCACCGCACCGAGGCATTCTACAAAGAAGAAGGCCGGCTTGCCACCGAGCACGCGCTCCTCGACGATAACGGCGACGGCCTCGGCACGCCCGCCGCGTGGTTCCGCGGCCTGCGCTCCACCAAGCAGGGCCAGGGCGAAGTGGACGGCTTCCGCGCGCATCAGCGCGTGCTTCTTCCCTCCGCGTCCGACGCGGCCCTGACCGCGGAGCAGAAAGCCGAACGCGAAACGTTGGAAACCCAGCTCGCCACCCTCCGCTCCCGCAAAGCCACGATGGCCGAAGAGGCGTATTTCCAGGAATTGGAAGGGTTGCTTTTGCAATTGGCCAAGGCGCAGGGGTTGTGAGATTTTTTGCGGCGGGAGCCGGCGCCGCGCAGGCTTGGGCGGAGGGGAATGAGATGAAATGGACCGCTTTGACCGCTTGGGCGCTCCGGAAGAGGAAAGCCCGGTCGGCTCAAAACGTCTGCACCACCAAGCCACTGCGCAGCTTCGGCTCGAACCAGGTGCTCTTCGGCGGCATGATCTGCCCGGCGTCGGCGATGGCCATGAGCTGGTCCACCGTGGTGGGATACATCGAAAACGCCGCGGCAAACCCGCCGCCATCAACCTTCCGCTCCAGCACCTCCGTGCCGCGGATGCCGCCGATGAATTCGATGCGCTCGCTGGTGCGCGGGTCATCGATGCCCAAGAGCGGGCCGAGCACCTTGTTTTGCAGCACGCTCACATCCAGCGCGTCGATGGGATTCGCGGCAGGATCGTGCGGCCAGCCCAGGGCATACCAGCGGCCGCCACCGAGATACAGATGCACATTCTCCGGCACGGTGGGTTGGGGGAAATCGGTGCGCGTCACGGTCAAGCCGGTGGCGGCGATGGCTTCCAACAGCGACTCCGGCGTGTCGCCGCGCAGATCCGTCACCACGCGGTTGTAGGGCAGGATCCGCAGTTGGGTCGCGGGAAAAAGCACGCCGAGGAACCAGTGGTAGTCCTCCTCCCCGGTGGACGCGGGATCAGCCGCGCGCCGTTCCGCGGCCACGCGGGCCGCGCTGGCGCTGCGGTGATGCCCGTCCGCCACGTAGGACACCGGCACATTTTCCGCGAAGAGCCGCGCCAACGTCGCCGCGCGTTCGCCGGTCACGCGCCAGACCGTATGGCGGATGCCGTCGTCCGCCGTAAAATCGAAGAGCGGCGCTTCCTGGGTGGTGACCGTTTCCTGAAGCGCGTTGATCTCCGGCACGTCGCGATACGTCAGGAACACCGGTCCGGTATGCGCGCCGAGTGTCGAGACCAGCCGCGTGCGGTCGTCTTCCTTCACCTGGCGGGTCTTCTCGTGTTTTTTGATGACGTCGGTTTCGTAATCCTCGACATGGCACCCGCCGATGATCCCGGTCTGCGCGTGCGCGCCCATCACCTGGCGGTAGAAATACAGCGCCGGCGCCGGCTCGCGCACCAGCACGCCCGCCGCCTGCAAGGCCAGGAAATTCTCCCGCGCCTTGGCATAGACCGCGGCGTCGTAGGGATCGATCTCCGGCGGGAGGTCGATCTCGGCGCGATCGACATGAAGCAAATTATGCGGATGCCCGGCCGCCAGCGCGGCGGCTTCGGCGCGATCCACGACGTCATAGGGCACGGCGGCAACTTCCGCCGCCTGGTCAGCGGCCGGCACGAGGCCGGTGATAGGTTTGAGGCGCATGATGATGAGAGCAACACCGGCCATCCGCCGCCTCCCGGGAAGCGGGCCGACCGGCCGGGCTGCCATGCTATCACATTTCCCCCGATGTCCAGCGGCGGAGGGGAAAATCCCCGCCATGCGGAGTTGCCGCTTGACCCGGGAACGGGTCCGGCCACCAGTCGCCACATGAGCGAACTGGCCATTGGCATCGACATGGGAGGCACGTCCCTCAAACTCGGCGTCTGCGACGGCGCGGAGGTGATTTGCAAAGACGAGCCGATCATCACCAAGGACTTCGACGGCGCGGCGGGCACGGTGCCCGAGATCGCGCGCCGGGTCGCGGTCTTGCGCGAAAAATTCCCCGCCATCGCCGCGCTCGGCATCGGCGTGCCGGGATTCGCCGACGTGACGACGGGCCTCGTGCACGGGCTGACCAACGTGCCGGGATGGGACGGCATTTACCTCGCGAAAATCCTCCGCGAAGCCACGGGACTGCCCTCGGTGGCGGAGAACGACGCCAACTGTATGGGCCTCGCCGAGTTGCATCACGGCGCGGGGCGCGGGTTCAAGCACTTCATCGCCGTCACGCTCGGCACCGGGGTGGGCGGCGCGGTGTTTCTCCACGGCCAGTTGTTCCGCGGCGCCAGCTCCGCGGCCGGAGAGATCGGGCAGATGAGCATCGACTACGAAGGGATCGACAAAACCGGCGAATACCACAACCCCGGCTGCCTGGAAAAATACACCGGCAACCGCCAGGTGACCGAGCGCGCGGCCCAGCTTTACGCGGCGGCGGGCGCGGTTAAAACTCCGGTCGAATGCGAGCCGGCCGGGTTGGCTGCCGCCGCGGCCGCCGGCGACCAGATCGCGCTGCAAGTGTGGGATGAGTTCACCAGCCAGCTCGCCACCGGGCTGGCCAATTGCTGCTGGCTGCTCAACCCCGAAGCGGTCATCATCGGCGGCGGTATCGCGGCCGCGGGCGAAATCGTTTTCGAGCCGTTGCGCGACAAGCTCCACGGCCAGCTCGGCGACGCCTTCCGGGAAAACCTTTCGCTCCTACCCGCCAAGTTCGGCAACGAGGCCGGCACCATCGGCGCGGCCGCTCTCGCGCTGGAGGTCGCCCACGGCCATGC
>CAZQUC010000042.1:1624-3919 GCA_964596095.1 uncultured Enterobacteriaceae bacterium | reverse complement strand
GTCTGGAACGGATTTTGCTAAAAACCCGTTTTCTGACGAAACCCTTCCGCATTGCCTGCGTCTTTTCCAGATGTTCCTCCTCCCCTTCTGCCCGCTTATGCCTGCCCGTCGCTGTTTCCCGTTGAAATTCGTGCTGCCCACGCTGGGGCTGACGTTGCCCGTGCCGCTCCTGGCCCAGCTTCCCTACACCGAGCCGTTCGACTCGGAAGCGGCGGCCAAAGTGATTCCCATCTCGACCTCCAACATGGAGATCAGTTATGTGGATTATTCCAATTTCGTCGTCGGCGCCGCCCCGCACGCCATTGCGGAAGCCCCGCACACCCTGGAGGGAAGCCAACCGACCCGCGGCGTCCTGCTGCGCTGTCTCTACACCGACAGCGGCCTCCCCCGCATCGCGAATCTCCTCTTGGCCAACGGCCCCTCGCCCAGCAACGCCCCGCTGACCTTCTCCGGCAACTACCGGCTCAAGTTCGACATGTATTTGAGCCTCTCGCCGGAATCCACCGGCGCCAGCGCCGAAAACACCACCGAAACCGGCGTGTGGGGGATCGGCCTCACCGAGCAGGTCTATGATTTCCCGGTCAGCCGGTATTATCGGGAACTCCCCAACGACGAAGGCGAACTCGGCCTGCTCGCCACCTACGGCTGGATGACGACGGACGTTGGCTTCGCGACGGAAGACGCCGTGCTCCGGCTGAACGAGGCGGGCAGTGGCACGTCTTTCGCCACGGCCTTGGCCCATTCCGACGCCCTTTTCGCCACCGCTTTCCCCACGGCGTCGCCCATCGCTTCCGCTCCGTGCAACCAATGGGTGGAAGTGGACATCACTTCGCTCGATGGCGAAGTGATCGTCAAATACAACAACGTGGAGTTTTTCCGCTCCCCATCCAGCCAGTTGGAAGGGTATGCCGCGATCGGCTATGAAGATCCCTTCACGGGATCCACCCCCTTCGCGCCCAACCACCAATTCGCCCTCTTCGACAACGTGGTGGTGGAAGAAGCGACGGTGCCTGTGCTGGAGGCGGCGCTCTTCGAGCCGCTGGGCACCGTGGTGACCGAAGACGGCAGCACCAGCGGCGAGTTGATCCTCACCAATCTCACCAGCCAAGTGCTGGAAATCACCGGCGGCACGTTCGGCGGCGAGGCGGCGGCGGAGTTCTCCCTCACCACGGCGCTGCCGTTGTCGATTCCCGCCCATAACTCCCGCCCGCTGCTCTTCACCTTCCAGCCCGCGGCGGACGCGGCCAACGGCTTGCGTTCGGTCACCCTCACCCTCGCCACCAGTTCGGCCACGCTGCCCTCCTATGTCTTCGCGCCCGTGCAGGCCCGGCGCTCGGTGGCGCCACGCTTCCAAGCCCACTACAAACTCGACGAAACCTCCGGGACCGCGCTGGCCGACGCCTCGGGCCAAAACACCAACGCCACGCTCCAGGTGCGTGATCCGGTCGCCTTCGGGCAGGAAGGGCTGGCTTCCGGGACCAGCCTCGGCCTCACCCCGGCCAATGCGAGCAACTCGGGCAATTATTTCACCACCCCCGTCACCCACGGACCGACTTTTACCTTCAGCGCCTGGATCAAGCCCAATCCGGGCGCCGACCGCACCATCTTCAACCGCGATCCCAATTTCGCCGGCACCGACAGCATTTACGGGCTGGTGCTGGCCGACTCCGGCCGGTTGGATTTCCGCGTGCGCAGCAACCCCGTCGCCTTCACCGAAGACGGCGCGATCGTCGATGGCGAGACCTACCATGTCGTGGTCACGCACCTGGACAGCGATGGTTTCGGCAACGAAACCGCCGACCGCTCGCGGCTTTACGTCAATGGCGAACTCATCTCCGCCGTCGAGGGTATCGAAGCGCTAGGATTTGACGACTATCCCTTCGCCATCAGCCCGGCCGTCGCGCTCCTGCACATCGGCTCCAAAACCGCCGCCGGCTACGGCTACTCCGGGCTGATCGACGACGTGCAGATTTACGGCATCGAACTGAGCGCGGAGCAGGTGAGCGGTCTCTATCAGAATCCTGGCAAGAACCTCGACGAGTTGGAAACCGTCACCCCGATCGTGCCCGAGCCGGTTCTCACCGCCTTCATCTTCGACCCCACCGCACGAAAGGTCGAGCTGACCTGGACTTCGCAGGCCGGCGCGTCTTACCGGGTCAAGGTTTCCACCGATCTGAGCGGATGGAGCAACCTCACCGAGGAGGCAATCGTCGCCACTGGCGACACCACCACCGCCAGCGATGACGCCATTCCCGAGACGACCACCGCGAAATATTACCGGGTGGAAGTGGTGAC
>CAZQUC010000042.1:0-1524 GCA_964596095.1 uncultured Enterobacteriaceae bacterium | reverse complement strand
CCCGCCCCTCAAAACGGATTGGCCTGGAAAATCTCGCCTTCGCCTTCCAGGAAGTGGATGAGGTTGTTGGTGGCCTTCATGGCCTGGCGGGGGACGCTTTCGTAGGTGCGCGAGCCGATATGGGCGGTGACGATCGCTTTCGGATGCGCGAGCAACGGGTGGTCCGGCGGCGGCGGCTCCTGCTCCATCACGTCGGTGGCGTAACCGGCGAGATGGCCGGAATCCAGCGCGGCGAGCACCGCGGACGTATCCACCAACTCGCCGCGGCCGGTATTGATGATGACCGCGCCGGGCTTGAGCAGGGCGAGACGCTCGGCATTGAGAAGATGATGCGTGCGGGCGTCGAGCTTGGTGTGGAGGCTGAGGAAATCCACCGCGCCCAGCAATGATTCAACCGACTCGTGCCGGGTCACGGGATAAAGCGTGGCGAAGTCGTCTGGCCAATAATGGCCGTAACCATGGACTTCCATCTCGAAACCGAGGCAGCGTTTGGCCATTTCCTGGCCGATGCGCCCCAGCCCGACCAACCCGATTTTTTTCCGCCACAACTCGTGGCCGGTGGGCCGTTTCCACACGCCCTGGCGCGCGGCCGTCGCGGTTTCGAGCAGGTTCTTCGTGTGCGCAAGCAGCAGGCAAAAGGCATGCTCGGCGACCGTGGTGTGGTTGACCCCGGGCGTGAAGAGCACCGGCACCTGCAACTCAATGGCGGCCGCGAGATCGATCTTGTCCAGCCCGATCCCATATTTGCTGATGACTTTGAGCCGCGGCCGGGATTTTTCCACCACCGCGCGGGTGATGGCGTCGTCGCCGCAGAGGAAGCCATCGAATTCGCCCGCCAATTCCAGCATCCGGCTCTCCGACAACGGGCCGCGCTCGCGGACGATCTCATAGCCCTGGGACTCCAGGCGCGCGTGGTGCTCGCCGGGCGTGTCTTGATAGGAGGTGGTGGTCAGCAGGATGCGGAAGCTCATGGACGATGGCAGATGGAACGAGATTTGAGTTGGGGACGAATCGGAGAACCGGACCGGGCGCGGCTCACGGTGCGACGCTGAGGCGTTCGCCGCCGGATTCCTGTTTGGCGAGGAGGCCGTTGCGTTTGTAAACCTTGAGCTGGAAGCGCGTGGCCGTGCTGAGCACGCCCTCCATGGTGCTCAGCCGCTCGGCCACGAAGCGCGCGACTTCGCGCAGGTCGCCCCCCTTGACCATGACGGCGAGGTCGTAGCCGCCGCTCATGAGGTAACAGGAAGTGACCTGCTCAAACTTGGCGATGCGTTCGGCCAGCCGGTCAAATCCGCCTCCGCGCTCGGGGCGGATTTTCACCTCGATGAGCGCGTTCACGTCGTCGGGATCGCTCTTTTCGGGATCGAGGATCGCCTGGTAGCCGAGGATGGTGCCGTCCTGCTCCCATTGAGAGATCTGCGCCGCCACCTCCTGAGGGTCGAGGGCCAGTAATTCCGCCACCTCGGCCGAGGAGAGGCGGGCGTTTTTCTCGATGAGCTTGAGGATGGGCGACATGAATGGGGA
>CAZQUC010000041.1:15000-16420 GCA_964596095.1 uncultured Enterobacteriaceae bacterium | reverse complement strand
GCGGCGAGTTACAAGGAGATCAAGGACAAGTCGCCGTGGAACACGCTGCGTTCGTGGCTCGGGCCGCAACAGACGGCGTGGCTCGACCGGCACGTGCCCGAGCGGCTGCGGCTCGGCGACGGGCGCATGGGCAAGATCGTGTATTCGGAAACGGCCGATCCCGTCATCAGCGCGCGCATCCAGCAGCTCTACGGCTACGAGGACACGCCGCGCATCGCCGCCGGACGGGTGCCGCTGGTGGTGAGCATTTCCGGGCCGAACCAGCGGCCGTTGCAGATCACCAAGGATCTCGCCGGGTTTTGGAAGAACCATTATCCGCGGATCAAGCAGGAGTTGCAGCGGAAGTATCCGAAGCACGAGTGGCGGTGACCAGGGAGAGGGGAGGAGGGCGCCCTTTTGAAGAGGGACGGGGGGGGCGGTGAGCCGTCCTTTTGACGGTGGGCGGGACGCCCCCGCCACGATCACCGATACTCGTGGCCAAGGTTGTCGTCGGTGATGGGGCGCTCGTGGCCCCAGAGGCGCTTCATGCGCTCGCCGGTGACGATCCACCAGCGCACTTCCTCGGGCAGGTCGTCGGCGGGCGGGTCCATGTCGCGGTCGCAGATGGAGAGCACTTTTTCCAGTTCGGCGCGGCCGTCCGCCGACTCCACATCAAACAGCGGGGCTTTTTCGAGATGTGGTCCGGACAGCCGGCCAGGCCCCGTGCCAGGCTTGAGGGTGTAAACCAATTTGTCTTTCTGGTATTCCGTCAGCACGCGGCGCCAACGCTCTTTGTCCACGAGGAGCGGCTCGTTGCTGCCGATGCAGTTGTTCATCACCATCATCGTGTGGGGAAAGACTTCCATGCCGGTCTTGGCGGCGCGCCCGCTGCTGGTGCAGTTCCACAAGACGATGCCGCCCGGCGCGAGATGGGCTTTGGCGAGGGTGAGGAACTCCACCGAGAGCAGGCTGGAGGCGAACTCCCGCCAATGATGCGTCGTGTTCATCACGATGGCGTCGTAGCGCGCGTCCGGGTGCTGCTTCAGCCAGCGCCGCCCGTCGTCAATGTGGATGCGGACCTTGGGGTCGTGCAAAATGCCGCTGACTTCGGGAAAGGCTGCCACCACATCGAGATAGGAATGGCTGATCTCCACGACATCGACGTGCTCGACTTGCGGATGGTTGGCGATGATCTGCGTCCACGGCCCCGCGCTCATGCCGATGACGAGCACGCGCCGCGGGTGCTCATGCACGGCGGAGAGGAAATACGGCCGCACATGCCAATCACCATAGGTCAACCAGGTGTTGATTTCCCCGTCATACACACCGTTGCCCAGCACGGTGCCGTCCTGCGTCACATTGATGACGCCGTGGCGGCTTTCCCAGGTGCGGGCGAAGCGCTGGCCGTTGTAGTCGGTTTTGTGGTAGAGGCGTTCCCAGA
>CAZQUC010000041.1:0-14900 GCA_964596095.1 uncultured Enterobacteriaceae bacterium | reverse complement strand
CCACAATCACCACCGCCGCCAGCGTATTCAGCACCGCCGCGAGCCGCACGGACCCGCTTTGCCCGAAATGCCCGAGCACCACGAACGCGGAAAGAAACGCCCCGAACGCCGCGCCCAGCGTATTCACGAAATACAGCCAGCTCACCGACTTGCCGACGGACCCGGTGGTGTTGACCCGATGCGCGACCAGCAGCGGCAGCGTCGCGCCCATGAGCAGCGTGGGCAGAAAGACGAGCGCGAAGGCCAGCGCGCCGGTGGCCAGCGTGCCGGCGCCGAGCGTGATCTCTCCGACCAACGCGAAGAGCTTCAGCGAAAACAACCCGTAGAGGCCGATGCCCAGTTCCGCGAAGGCGAAGAGCAGCACCAGCGGCAGGCGCGGGTGCTTGGAGATCCAGCCGCCGGCGAGGCTGCCGAGGCCGAGGCCGAGCAGGAAGGCCGTCACCACCATGGCCACGCTTTCCACATTGCTGCCGTAAAGCGTGAGCAGCGAGCGCTGCCAGATCATCTGGTAAAGCAGCGCGGAGATGCCGCTGAGCACGAACACGCCATAGAGCACCGGCGTCGGCAGACGGCGGGAGGAGAAGGCGGGAGCGGGAGTGGAAACGGCGGCGGCGGACATGAGCCGCGCATCCTAGCGGTTCCCCTCCGCCTGCCAAGCGCCGTCCGTCCCGATGCGTATGACGGGAAGATTACGCAAAAAAATGGCTTTTCTGTGACGATTTCGTTTACAATGGAAGAATACACCCGCTTTCACGATCCCCCAATTCATCATGCCGGCTCATTCCCGTTTTCTTCTTTCCGCGGTTCTCCTTTCTTCCATTTGCCTGCCCGCTCCCTTCGCCGGGGCGGCGCCGGTGATCTCGGAACTCATGTCTTCCAATGGCGGCGTGGTCCTGGACGAGGACGGCGACTCGTCGGACTGGCTGGAGCTTTACAATCCCGACGCCACGCCGGTCGATCTCGGCGGCTGGTATCTGACGGACAATTCGTCCAATCCGACCAAATGGCGGTTTCCCGCCGGGGTGACGCTGGGGCCGGGGGAATTCCTGGTCGTGTGGGCTTCGAGCAAGGATCGCACGGACAACCCCGCCTCCCTGCACACGAATTTCTCGCTAAGCGCCGACGGCGAATACCTCGCGCTGGTGGCGGCGGACGGCTCGACGCGGGTGAGCGAATTCGCGCCGGCCTTTCCCGCGTTGTTGGACAATGAATCCTACGGCCTCGTCTTCACGGGCACGACGCTCATCGGCGACGCCGCGCCGGCCCAGGCGCTGGTGCCGGCGGATGCCTCGCTGGGCGCGACGTGGATCCAGCCTTCATTCACGCCCGGCGCGGGCTGGATCAATGGCCCGACGGGATTCGGCTTCGGGATGCTCTCGCCGGGCTTTTTCGTGGAGGAGCGGCTGGCCAGTGTCACGCTCAGCACCATCAGCGCCGCGGAAAGCGTGCTCAACGGGACCAATGCCACCGACCTGCTGACGGCGGTGCGCCCGGTGGTGAACTTCGTCGGACCGACGGGCACCGACGGGCGTTTCGACGACGGGCTGCCGATGCTGCACGAAGGCGAGCAATCCAACTTCGCTATTCGCGCTTCCGGCACGCTGGTCATTCCCACGGCGGGGGAGTGGACGTTTTGCGTAAATTCCGACGATGGGTTCCGGCTGCGCATCGATGGCCGGCAGGTGGCGATTTTTTCGAACGGGCGCGGGGCCGCGGATACCTTCGGCACGATCAACCTGACGGCCGGCAACCACGAGTTAGTGCTGACTTATTTTGAAGGCGGCGGGAGCGACGAGGTGGAATTGTCCGCCGCGCCGGGGCGGCACACCAGTTTTTCCAATGCGTTGTTCCGGCTGGTAGGGGACACGGCCAACGGCGGGCTGACGATCCTGACCAGCGCGGCGAGCGATGGCGCGGCGGTGGCCACCGACCTCGGCAACGCGATGCGCGGGGTCAATGCCTCGGCCTATGTGCGTGTCCCGTTCGCGGTCGCCGATCCGTCGGCGTTCGAGGCGCTGGAGCTGGCGATCGGCTATAACGACGGCTTTGTGGCTTGGCTCAACGGCACGGAGGTCGCGCGGCGGAATGCGCCCGTGGCTCCCGCCCACAATGCCACGGCCACGGCCTCGCGGGAGGTGCTCGACTCGCTGCGTCCGGAGCGGATCAGCGTCGCCGCTCACCGCGCCTCCTTGGTGGCAGGCGCCAACGTGCTGGCGGTGCAGGGGTTGAACGTGGCGGCGGACGATTCGTCGTTCTACGTGGCGCCGCAGTTGCTCGGCAGCCGGCCGGGCCCGGAAGGGCGGCGCTTTTTCAAGCAATCCACCCCGGGCGGCGCCAATCTCACGCCGCACTTCCTCGGCCGCGTGGCTTCGCCGCAGTTCTCGCTGACACGCGGGTATTACACGACGCCGCAACAACTGACGCTCACCTCGGCGACGCCCGGCGCGACCCTCCGCTACACAACCAATGGCAGCACGCCCACGCGTGAGAACGGCGAGACCTACACCGCGCCGCTCACCATCGGGCAAACCACCGTCGTGCGCGCGGCGGCCTTCCTCGACGGTTACGAGGACAACAACGCGGTCACCCACACGTATCTCTTTCTGACCGATGTCATCCAGCAGGGCGTGCATCCCACCAACAACAGCGGGGTGAAGCCCTCGCCCGAATGGCCCAATGCCGGCTCGGTCGCCGGGCAGGTTATCAACTACGGGATGGACAAACGCATCGTCAACCACACCAATGCCCAACTGGGCGGCGTGGCCCAAACCCTCGCCGCGCTGCAGGCGCTGCCGGCGGTCAGCCTGACCACCGACCTGCCCAATCTTTTCCACACCACCACTGGCATCTACACGCATGCCAACAACCGCGGGCGGTCGTGGGAGCGGCCTGCGTCGGTCGAATTGCTCGGCGATCAAAATACGACCGAAGGCGGCTTCGGCCTGCCGTGCGGGGTGCGGATTCGTGGCGGTTACAGCCGCAGCGGCGACAATCCGAAGCACGCCTTCCGCCTGTATTTCCGCGGTGAATACGGCGCGGGCCGGCTGCGCTATCCCGTCTTCGGCGACGAGGGCGCGGACGAGTTTAACAACATCGACATCCAGTGCTCGCAGAACTATTCCTGGTCGTTCCACGGCGACACCAACCACAACGCGCTGCGCGAAATCTGGAGCCGCGACACGCAGCGGGCCATGGGCCGTCCAGGCACGCGCGGGCGGTTCGTCCACCTGTTTCTCAACGGTGTCTATTGGGGGATGTATCAATTTCAGGAACGGGCCGAGGCCTCCTTCGGCGCCACCTATCTGGGCGGCGAGGATGACGATTACGACGTGATCAAGCACGCGGGCTCGCCGGGCGGCTACACCACGGAAGCGACCGACGGGTATTTCGTCACCCAGCCCGACGGCTCGCCCTCGGCCTGGAAGCAGCTCTGGGACGCCACGCGCGCGGCTTACTGGATCAATCTCGACAAAAACCCCGCCGCGCCCGCGCAGACGCTCTTCTCCACCCCAACGGAAAAACTCGCCGCGTATTTCAAGCCGCAGGGCTTGCTCGCCGACGGCAAGACGCGCTCCGGCGATCCCGTGCTCCTCGACGTGGACAACCTCATCGACTACGTCATGATCTCTTTTTTCGCGCGGAATGGCGACGCGCCGCTGGTCGGCGGCGGCGACCGGCCCAACAATTTCTACAGCCTGCGCAACCGGCTGGGCGACCTGGGTTTCATTCACATCCAGCACGACGGGGAGCATTCGCTCAACGCCGGCGGGGCCAGCGACCGCTGGGGCCCCTACCAAAGCCCGACCACCGGCAACTGGAACAACATCAATTACAGCAACCCGCAATTCACCCACCAGGACCTCACGGCCAGCCCCGAATACAAACTGCGCTGGGCCGATCATCTCTACCGGTATTTCTTCAACGGCGGCGCGCTGACGCGGGAGAGCAACCAGGCGCGGCTCGACCGCCGGGCCACCGAGATCGAACCCGCCATCATCGCCGAATCCGCGCGCTGGGGGGATTCCAAAGTCTCCACGCCCTGCAACGCCAATCACTGGCGCGCGGCGCGCACGGCGACGCGGAACTGGTTCAACAACCGCAGCACGGTGTTCCTCAACGAAGCGAAGGCCGCCGCGCGCGGGTTTTATCCGTCCATCGATCCGCCGGTCTTCAGCCAGCGGGGCGGGGAAGTCACGGCCGGTTTCCAGGTGGCGCTCACCAATCCCAACCCGGAAGGCGTCATCTATTACACGACCGACGGCAATGATCCACGCCCGCCCGGCGGCGGCTTCGTGCCCACGGTGCTGGTTCCCGAGTTCGCCCCCGCGTCGTATCTCGTGCCGACGGAAGCCAACGGCGGCAGCACGCTCACCCTCGCTCAATGGACCGGCGCCCCCGCGCCGCCCAACGCGGCGTCATGGGCCGAGGGGCCGCTCGGCTTCGGTTTCGCACCCGCCCGCGCTACCAACGATTTCCGCCCGTTCATCAAGACCGACCTGCGCCCCCTCATGCAGCCCACGGGCGGCACGCCCCGCAGTTCGTTCTACGTCCGTCTGCCGTTCACGATCACCGCGGAGCAGATCGCCCAGATCGATCAATTCAGCCTGCTCGCGCGTTTCGATGACGCTTACATCGCCTATCTCAACGGGCAGGAGATCGTCCGCAAGGGAGTCAATGCCGCGTTCGAGCCGGCGTGGGATTCGGCCAGCGGCACCTCGCGGTCCGACGCGCTGGCCGTCACGCAGGATGAGACGACGATCGCCAACGCCGCCGGCCGTCTCGTCCCGGGCGAGAACATCCTCGCGTTTCACGTGATGAACTTTTCGGCGACCAACACCGACGTGCTCTTCAGCCCGCAGGTGGAATTCCGCACCTTGGGCGCGGGAGTGGGCACGCCGTATGCCGGACCGATTTCCATCAACGGCCATGTCGTCATCAAGACGCGCGTGCTCTCCGGCACGGTGTGGTCGGCCATTGACGAAGCGGTCTTCTCCGGCGGCGTGGTGCCGGCCAAGGCGGAACACCTCGTCATCTCCGAATTTTCCTACGCTCCGCTGGGACCGCAGAACGAAGCCGAGGCCGGCTACCAAGGCCCGAACTTCGAGTTCATCGAACTGCACAACCGCAGCACTCTGGCCGTGGATTTGGCCGGGCTCGCGCTGGTGGAGGGCGTGACGTTTACGTTTCCCAACACGCCCACGGTGATTCCGCCCGGCGGGTATCTCGTGCTGGCGAGCCATCCCGCGGCCTTCGCCGCGCGTTATCCCGCCGCGCCCGCGCCGCTCGGCCCGTGGTCGGGCAATCTCAACAACGCGGGCGAAACCGTCACCTTGCATGCCGCCGACGGCTCGGTCATCAAATCATTCACCTACAGCCCCGACGCGCCGTGGCCGGTGGCGGCGGATGGCAACGGGCCGAGCCTTGTGCTCGTCGATCCCGCTTCCAATCCCGACCACAACGCCGCGTCGAGTTGGCGGCCGAGCGCGGCGACGCACGGCACGCCGGGCGCCGCGGAGGACGAGGCTGGCGGCTACGCGGCGTGGAAAGCCGCCCAGGGCAACCTCGCCGATGACGCCGACCCGGATCAGGATGGCGTCGGCTTCTTCCTCGAATACGCCCTCGGTGGTTCGCCCGCCACGGCCGATCACCATCGGCTGCCCGTCGCGGCGATCCAGCCGCTCGCCGTCGGTGGCGCCACCGCGGATTACCTGACGCTGAGCTTCACCCGCCCGGCCGCGGTGACGGATGTGGATTACCTCGCGGAAACCTCCTCCGATCTCACCGACGGCCAATGGTTGGCCGATCAGGCGATCCTCGTCAGCGAAACGCCGGATGCCGCCTCCGGCACCGTCACGCTGCTGTTCCGCTCCGCGCAACCGGTCACCCCCGGCCAGTCCGTGTTCCTCCGCCTGCGCGTGGTCGCGCGGCCGTGAAGCGGCGATCCTCATGTCTGTCGTCGCTTCTCTGTCATGGGCGGCCGCGTCGGAGGGAGTGCCTTTTCCTCCGGCGGTCATCCTTTCCGATTCAACCGGGCACGGCCTTGGGCGGTGAGGCGGTATTTTTGCAGGCGGCTGTGGGGTTTGTCGGGGAGGGTATAAGCGACGTGGCTGGTTTGCACGAGTTTGGCCATCAATTCGTTGAGGTAGCGAGTGGGCTTGGCTTTGCCGAGCTTTTTGGCAAGGTCGGCTTTGGAGAGTGGCTCCTCGCCAAGCAAGATGAAAATTTGTCGAGCCATCGCTGACTCTCCCCCTGACTCTCCCCCTGACTCTCCCCCTGACTCTCTGCGTGTGATTGCCGCGGCGGCATCTGCGGTGGCATGATCCGCGGCGATGCCGGCGAGGTATTCCCGGTCGTAAGGGAATTCAATCCACAGACCGCTGCCGTCGTGGCGGAGGACGGGCTTGGGGGAACCGGCGTTTTTGCAGGCCTGGAAGATGCGTTGGATGCCGCGACCCCAGGTCTCGATTTCCCCGGACCGGAAGAAGACGCTGGCGATGGCTGGGTTGAAGGGAGTGGAGGGATGTTCGCGGAGGAGGGTTTTGATGGTCCAGCCTTCGGGAAGCACGGCGGGGTTCCAGATTTTCAGCCGGTCGTCATGGACTCGGATCTGAATGGGAGCGCCGACGGCATAGTCGCGGTGGACGAGGGCATTGAGCACGGCTTCGCGCAGGGCGGCATCGGGCACGGGAAAGCGTTCGACACGTTGGATGCCCTGGTAGGAAATAACGGCTTTGAGGTATTTCGTGCGCAGGAGGTCCATGGTCTTTGTGGCTTGGCTGAAGAGATCGCCATGGAGAGTGTCGTGCCAGGCGAGATCGGTCGCGGAGCGGAAGTAGCCGATCTTGACGAAAGCCCCGGTGACGAAACGCTCGGGATCTTCGTGAAACAAGAGCACGGCGGCTCGCTTGAGATAGGCGCCTTCGGTGAGCTGGAGCTTTTCGAGAAGAGCGGTCTTCGACAGGCGCAGATCGGCGGGATCAAGCCGGCCGCTGGAATCGGCGAGCGCGCGAAATCTGCGGATGGCGGTGGGGGAAAGATGGTTGGTTTTCACGCCCGGCACAGGCACGCCATCCCAAGTGCGGCCATGTCGGCGGAGGAGGAAGCGATCCAGCGTGGCGCCCTTCAACTCCTGCAAGGTGCTGCCGCTGCGCATGAAATAGTGCCCTCGATAACTGATGGGATGCGGATAGGGAGCGACGACGATTTCCAGGAACTCGCCGCCTTTTTCCCGGCGCAGATTCACCCCGACGATGATGCCCAGGACATCGCGGATTTTGTTGGGCAGGTCTTCCAGGAGTTTCGCGGCCTGAGGAAGGCCGACGATGTGTCCCTGGTCGTTTTTGCCAATTTGCAAAACGCCGCCTTCGGCATTGGCGAAACCACAAATCCACCGCAGGAAATCATCCCGCCACGCTTCTTTCCATTCGAGATGCTGGTGTTCTTTCACAAGGGGGGATCGCAGAAGATGATTCGGCCGCGGTCGGAGATGGGATCGAAGGGGAAATCGGCGCGAAGCTGTCCGCGAAATCTTCCACGCTGATTTTCATGTTCACAATATCCCGATTTCCGAAGGCGAAACAAGATTTATGGCCGGCTGACGCGCAGGCGGGCGAAGCGTGGCGTGTCGCCGGACGTCAGCGGCTCGGTGAGCCGCAGGGTCACGGTTTCCGTGCCGTCGCCGTGGTCGGTGGCGGGGCCGAAAGGCGTCGTCGGGCGGGCTGTCCAGGCATCTTGCGCCAGTGAGCCCGAGGTCAGCACTTCCCACGTGAGATCGGTGGCCCCCTTGACCCGGCGGAAGGTGAGGGCGGGATAGGTCGCGCCGTCTTCGGTGACGAGCACGAAATGCGGCAGCACGCCGTGGGCGCCCGAGCGTGGATTCTGGCCGAGCGCGTATTCCAGCAGGTTGCTGAAGCCGTCGAGATCGGGGTCGGCTTCGGGGCCGCTCACCGCGGGGTCGGCGCGTTCGGCTTCGCTGAAATGAGCGGGCAGCCAACTTTCATACGTCGTTCCGGGATCGGGCGGCTGGCCTTCCGCGCGTCCCGGCGTGCCGCCCGTGGTGTCGCCGACGCTCCAGCGCGCCTGTGCGTCCCATTCGTTCCATGGCGTCGCCACGGGATCGGTGATGACCAGGCTGCGGCCTTGCGCTTCGGCCTCCGGGAACCAATCGCCATCGTAGCGGAAATCGAGCACGGTTTCGCCCGTGGCGTCGATGAGTTGCAGCCGCTCGCCATTGTTGTCGAGGCGGCCGGACCAGCCGCCCAGCGCGGTCAGGTCGGGCGCGCGCAGGGCCAGCGCCGCGGGAGAGGCCGCCAGCACCAGACGCGCGCCGGGAGCCAGGGTGGTGGCTTCGGGAAAGGTGAACGTGATTCCTTCGGTGAATTGCGCGCCCGTCAGATCCAAGACCGTGGAGCCGGTATTGAGCAATTCGATAAACTCGAAATCCGAGGCGATCGCGCCCGGCAGCGCGGCCAACTCGGCGGCGGTCGGCGCGGGGGGCGCGTAATGCAGCTCGCTGATCCGCAGCCATTGTTGGGCGTCGGTGGGAGACGGCTCCCACGTCTTGGTGGCGATGAGGGCGCCGGTATCGGTGCGCAGTTCCAGTGTTTCGCCGCGTGCGGAGAGTTGCCCGCCATAGCCGCTGACCACGAATCGCTTCTGGCCGCCGCTGGGGTTGACCGTGCGGGCGCGGAAGGCCGGAGCGCTTTTCGCGACGTAGAGAATGTTCCGGCTCGGGTCGTTGGCGGTGGCGCGGGTTTGCGAAGGAATGACGGTGCCGGGCGGGAAGACGAAGTCCACCGCGCCGCCGATCGTCCACCCGGAAATGTCGGTGGCGAGCGTGGTGGGGTTGACCACGGTGAAGTATTCGCCGGTGCTGTCGGGCGGGGCGGGATTCGCTTCCACATCACCGAACTGAAGGGCCGGCGTGGCGGGTTGGGGCGCGGGCAGCGTGGTGTTGGCAATGCTGCCGGTGTAGAGATATGTGCGCCGCCCGGTGACGTAGGTCTCCAGCACGCGGGAGATTTCCTGCGCCATGTTATTGAGGCGGAATGGCGAATTGTTGCCGGGCTGGCCGCTCAGTCTCCAGGAGGCTGCCGTCCACTTGGCGGTGTCGAGCGCGGCGTCGGATGACGTCACGCCGGGCGGATCGAGCAAGGCCAGCATCTCGTTGAGCCGGCGGTAATGCCAATCCTCGGTCCCGGTTTGGGCGAGAAATTTGTCCCGCAGCGTGCGCAGCCGCCGGTGATACATATCCGCGATGGCGGCGCCGCCGTTGGCCGCGCCTTTGCCGCGATAGCAAAACGCGAACATCGAATTGCCACCGCCCGGCGCGGAGGCGGCGGGCACGGCGTTGGTGGTGTAGAGTTGGTCGTTGAAGTAATTAAAGTCCGAGGTCCAGTTGTGCCCGAAGGTCAGATCCTGATCCCACGGCAGCAGCCGCCATTCGTTGGTGATGCCGGTGTCGCGGTAGAGGAAATAATTCTTGTGCCCGAGGTCGGTGTTGCTGGTCATGCTGTTGGCGGCCAGCATGGTGATCGACGCGGGCAGATCGACGTTGTCGAAGCCGAATTGCAGCAGGGCTTCGCCGCTCCGGTTGAGGCCGGTGGCGAGGGCGTTGAGGTCGGCGCTGTTTTCCCACTTGCGGGTTTTCTTTTCCTGTCCCGACTCGCCCGCCGGCAGCCCGGAGGAGAGCGTGGCATACAGTTTGTAAAGCGCGCCCTGCGGGTTGAGCCCCGCGCGGGTCAGGTAGCGGTCGTCGGCGTCCTCCACCGCATCGGCGAGGGCGTAAAACTGGCCGTTGCGCTGCACCCGCACCGGCCAGGCCTGGAGCGCGGCCACGCCCGCTTCGCGGTTCAGCTCCCAGGCCAGCGTGTTGCGCGACTTGGTTTTGTCCGCGTAATTGCTCAGCAGCTTCAAGTCCGCCGCGCGCTCCACGCCGTCCTTCCAGAACAATCGGCGGTCGCCGGGAAAGGCGAGATTGTAGCTCTTTTTGGGAAACGCGCGCGTGGACTGGCCGTGCAGGCTGACGCCCACATTGTCATAAAACTCGCCCAGGTAGCTGATGGCGATGCGGGCGACCGAATCGGAATCTCCGGCGGTCGCGGACGAGGCGAACCAATGCAGCACCGGCAGCCGGCTGTCGGCCAGCGAGGGATCCTGCGCCACCGTGCCGTAATAGATCGCCGAGGCATTGGCGCCCGCATTGTTGGGGATGTGGTTGGGCGGGGCCTTGCCGATGGCCCCTTCCGCATCGGTGGCGGTGACCCGCCAGCGCAGCATTTGCCCCGGCCCCAGCGTCACGCCGGAGATGAGGCCGGTGTAAATCCCGTCGCCCGCTGCGGCATCGCCCTCCTGTCCGTCATCGCGCATCGGCACGGTGGTTTCCGTCTCGAACATTTTGCGCCAGCCCAGCGTCACGGTTGCCACCGGGTGATTGGTGGTGACCACGCGCGCCGTGATGGGAAGGCTCAGCGGCACGTCGGGCGTCGGTGCGGGGAGATTTTCCGGCACGTCCAGCACCAGGGGCGGAATGGTCTGGCTGCCCTCGCCATTGGCCGCGCCCGGCGTCGGCGTGGTGAAAAACGCGTTCACTCCCGGCATCGCCGGCGCGCCCTCGGCGGGCTCGCTCAGCCCATAGGAAACATCGGTTTTTTGCGGCGGAAATTGCGGGGTGAATTCATGGGCGACCGTGCTCCCATCGCGCCGCACCAGCGCCAGATATTCGCCCTCGGCGCCGAGTTTGAAATTCGTGTGCAGCCCGGTGGCCGGATCCTTACGGTTCTTGTCCGAGGCCCAGACGATCAACCGTTCTCCCGGCGGCAGGACGACAGCGGGAAAGGTCCACTTGCGGAGGTTCTGCGCATTGTCGGTGAGCGACCAGCCTTCGAGATTCACCGGCTCCGTTCCGGCGTTGAGCAACTCGATCCAGTCCTCGTAACTCCGCTCCTCGTCATACATCGGCTGTCCGCCCGGCTTCCGCGACCGCGTGTTGCTGGCCATGAATTCGGAAATATACACCACCTCCTGGGCGACCACGCAGGGGACGAAGAGCAACGAGACGATTCCGGCCAGACCGGAGCGCGAAAAATGGGGGCGTGCGGGCATGTGGGGAAATTCTTTGGCTGAGGCGTTACCAAATCGTAACGCGAATTCCGACCCGGCAAAGCACGGAATGAAAGAAGGGGGGTGGGTGTTCCGTCTGCCCGTCAATAGTGCGAACTGACGGTGCGAGGGGAAGCGGTGGCGACCATTTCTTCCACGACCGCCCAGGCAGAGGGGGCGGCGAGAGTGTCGCAGGCCTGCTCTTTAGATGCCTTTGCCGGTGGGGCCGCGCCGGACCAGACGCAGGGCATCGAGGCGGACGACGGGGTTGGAGAGCACCTCTTTGAGCGTGGCGTGCTCTTTTTCCAGAAGCTCGATCTCGAAATCGGAGGCGGGGCCGCCGCGTTTCTGGAGCAACTTCAGGCGCTCCAACTCGGGCAGCACTTCCTCGTCGAGCGCTTTGAGCGCGTCTTCCTTCATCGCCTTGGCGCGGGCCTCGGCGAGCGCGGTCAGCTTGGCGAGCATCTTTGGCAGCAATCCACGCAGGGCGTTGGCATTGGTGCGGATCCACTCGCGGCGGCCGTTGCGCACGTTTTTGTTCACGAGTTCCATCGGATACTCGGGCGCCACATCCTCCAACTCATGATTGACGATCGCCCGCACACCCGCGGGGCTGAAAAAGCGGGTGGGGTAGAGCTTCTTCGGCGGATCGGCGAGTTCGACGCGGAAGAGCGCCTCCAGCAGGATGACCTGGCTGCGCATGTCTTCCCACACGCCATAACACGCGTTGCCGTCGGTCGCTTTGATCACGAGTCCGATGTGCTCCATGACCAGCGGATGGTCCCAGGTGAGGAACCACAGATCATCGCGCGCCAGAGCTTTCTGCCGCTCGAAGGTGACGAGTTGGCCGGCGGCGGTGATGATGGGGAAGGCCAGCGGGTTCCGGTCCTTTTCGCGCGGGCGGACGTTGTAGGTGCGCTCGCCCACGTCCTCGGCATCGAACCCGAAATGGTCGAACAACCGGAGCATGAGGAAGTCGAGGGAAAGGTCGGAATCGAGCCGGCGGATGCTTTCCAGCAGCCGGTGCGCGGGCAGCACGCGGTAGGAGGCGAGCTGGGTGAGCCGGCGCGGGTTGTCGGCGATGGCGTTCTTGGTTTCCTCCGCGTGCTGGCGGGCGGCGGGGAGGAGGGGTTCCAATGCGGCCGGCCACGTCTCGGGCGGCTGCGCGGCCAACGCGCGGAATTTGGCGCCGAATTCCCGGCCGCAGGCGAGCACGTCCTCCAGCGAGTGCTCGAAAAGGTCGAGACCGTTTTCAAACCACTCGAAAAACACTTCCGCGGGCGTGCCCTCCACATAGGGCACATGCACGCGCACCTTGGCCATGTGCCCGAAGCGGTCGAGATTGCCGAGGCGCTTGAGGATCAATTCAGGATCGGGCGGCAGATCGAAAAGGACGAGATGATGCGCGAAGGGCAGCGCGCGCCCCTCCACGCCGCTCTCGGAGCACACGAGCACGTGGGCGCCGGCTGCCTCCTTGTCGGTGAAGCGCTGGATCGCCGCGTCGCGCTCCGCCATCGGCTGGCTGTCGTCGTAGAGCACGGCGAGGTGGTCGAGGAGGCGGGTCAGCGCTTCGGCTTTCGCCCGCGTCGCGCCGATGAGCACGATCTTGTCGCGCGGATTCTCTTTGATATACGCCTCCAGCCAGGCAATCCGCGGGTCGCCGGGCTCGACCGTGATTTCCGGCGCGGGCTTGCCATCCTCGGGCGAAAACTCCCCGCGCAGCGCGGCAGCCAGGGCTTCCGGCGCTTCGGTGGGAAACGGCAGCTTGTGCGCGAACAATTCCCGTTCGGGCAGCCCCTCCACCGACGAGCGCGTGTTGCGCAGCAGACGCCGGCCGATGCCCAGCATCTCCAACAGCGCGGCGATGACCCGCTCGCGGCCATCGCCCTGCTCGTTGGTGAAAATCGACGCATCCACCGGCGTGCCGAGGAATTCGGCAAGCGCGGCGTGCTCCTCCTCGGGCCACGGCTCGGGCGTGGGCGCGAGCAGTTTTTCCGCAAAGGCGAGCGTTTGCTCGGGGATCGGCGCGGGGCCGTCCTCGCCGTCCAGCAGGCGGCGCATCCGGCGGTGCGCCTCGGGTTCGGTTTGCGGCGGCAGATCGGTCAGCAGGATCACGCCCGGCGTGGCGCGGGTCAGGCGTTCGAGCGGTTCCGAGTCGAATTGGTCCGCGTCATCGACGATGAGCAAGTCCCACGCGGTGGCGGCGGCGAGGGTGACGTGCGAGGTGTCGCCCAGCACCACCGGCGTCTCTGCCGTCACGCTTTCCGCGCCCGGCTCCAGCACGGTGACCTGTTGGTGAAAGCGCCGCGTCAGCTCGAAATGCCAGCGGCTGATCGAGGGCGCGGGCACGAGGATGAGCGCTTTGACGATCCGCGAGGTCACCATCAGCCGGTGCAGGACAAGGCAGGTCTCGATGGTTTTGCCGATGCCGCTCTCATCCGCCAGCACCACGCGCGGGATGCCCCGGCGACGGATTTGCAGAGCGGCGAAAAGCTGGTGCGGGATCAGCTCGATCCGCGCCCCGAGAAACCCGCGCTGATGCCCGCGCAGGGTTTCGAACCGGTGGTGCAGGCACTTTGAGCGCAGATTGAACAGGTTTTTGTCATCCAATTGCGCGTTGAGCAGCCGGTCCTGCGGACGGGTGAAATTCAGCGAATCCGCCAGCGCGCTCTCCTCCAGCGTCCGGCCTGCGCCATGATAGGTGAGCAGCCCGCCTTTGCTTTCCACCGTCTCCACCTCGAAGGACTGGCCGTCATGCCCGCGGACCTCGCTGCCCGCATCGAAGCTCATCCGCGTCAGCGGCGCGTTGTGCGACGCGTATTGCCGCGTTTGGCCATGGGCCGGAAACAGCAACGTAATCCTCCCCTTGGCGGCGGATATCACCAAACCCAAGCCTAGTTCAGGCTCATTGTTACTCAGCCATCGCTGACCGGGCACGAAAGTATCTGTGGTCATCAAGACCCTTCCTCATAAAGGGCTTTGGGGATTGGTCAAGCGGTTCGCAGCGGAGAAAAAATCACCTCGGGGGATCTGCGGGCGAATGGCGGGGGTGGGGGGCTCTTGATTTCTGCCGGCCTCTGTCGGGGGGATAAGCGGGTCGGAAGACGCGGTTTTCTATGATGAAAATAATGCTTTTTTGAACGGTTTTTCAATGGCGCCGGACGTTCGTTGGACTTTTCAGGCCACGAATCACACGAATGGAACGAATATATTTCCCGACAAAACGGCGTAGCCGTTCCTCATTCGTATCAATAGCTCCGTAATACAATCGTCAGTTTGCGCAATTAAGCACTGGATTCCAAGGCAAGGGGAGGATCGGCAAGCAGTCGATGGGGCGGAATCACACGGAAAGAGCAGGGTTACGCCGCCACCGGCTCGCCGACCAGATGGAAGACCTCGCGTGCGTCGCTGACCTCGCCGGTGATGGCGGCGGCGGCGACCATGACGGGGCTCATCAGCACGGTGCGGCCGGTGATGCTGCCCTGGCGGCCTTTGAAGTTGCGGTTGGAGGAGCTGGCGCAGAGCTGATCGCCGACGAGTTTGTCGGGATTCATCGCCAGGCACATCGAGCATCCCGCGCCGCGCCACTCAAAGCCGGCTTCAGTGAAGATTTTGTCGAGGCCTTCGTTCTCGCACAGTTTGGCGACGATCTGGCTGCCGGGCACGGCGATGGCCTTGACCTTCGGCGAGACTTTCTGGCCGCGGAGGAATTTGGCGACCTCGCGGAAATCGCTGAGGCGACCGTTGGTGCAGGAGCCGACGAAGGCGACATTGATGGGCGTGCCCTTGATGGGCGCGCC
>CAZQUC010000040.1:0-16558 GCA_964596095.1 uncultured Enterobacteriaceae bacterium | reverse complement strand
GTATATTGATCGGTCAACGGCTGCCATCGTGGCACGGTCGCTTCCGATTCGGCCGTCCAGCGGGCCTGGAGGTCGGCGATGATTTCCTGATTCGGCTCGCCATAGGAAAGGCCATCGACCGCCACTTGCGCCAAGCCCTGCACCTCCAACTCCGGCGGCAACGAGGCGGCCCATTGCCGGATCGTCTCCACCGGCCGACTGTGCAAGGTCATGGCGATTTCATTGATCGCCCACTCCCGCTGTTGCAGGTCGGTCGTCTCCAGCGCCATGCGGGTGGCGGCCATCGTGTCGCCGCCGCGGGCCACTTCGCGGGTGACGAGGGCCAGCATCCGCCCGCGCTGGTCCTCAGGAAACGAAACGGCCCATTCCGCCAGCACGGCCGGATCCTGGGTCAAGCGCGCCGCTTGCATGGCGATCTGCCCGCCGGGCGCGCCGACCGGCAGGCCGCGCGTGAGGCCGAGCCATTCCGCGGCGGACAGCGAATGAGATTGCCACCAGCCGATGCCGGAAAAAACACCCGCGCGCGCTTCCGGAGGGAGCGACTTCACCCAGTCGAGCGCGCCGGCGCGATCTTGCGTCAGCCAGGACAAGAGCGCGGCCGAGCCGGGATTGCGTTCCTTGTCGTCCGACGAAGCCGGCCGTTGCAGGAGCGCGGCGCCATCGGGCGAGTCCAGCAACAACTGCGCCGCCAGCGCCGGATGGGTGGTCGCGAGGCGCAGCAATCCCGGCCCCACGGCGTCGGGATGGCCGGCCAGCGCTTGGATCGCGGCGGTGGCGGCCTCCGGATTCGCGAGCGCGAGCGCTTCCAGCGGCGGCGCGTTCATTTTCTCGGCGAGCACGATGGCGGCGAAGCCTGCGCCATCGCCAGCACGGGCGAGATCCTCGGCCACGGCGCGCCAGGCCGCTTGGCGGGCCTTGCCGGGCGTCAGGCTTTCCGCGAACGAGCGCAGGGCGTCGCCACCGACGGCCCGCAAGACCTCCTCGAGCGCGGCGACATGGTCGGGATGCGTCTTCGCATGGGCGGCCGCGCGGGCCGGATCGCCCGCGAGCCAGTCGGCGCATTCTTTGGGCAAGGGCATGGAGGGCAGCAGTCGGGTGAGCGCCGACGCGGGATCGGTCCTCGCCAGCACGGCGAGTTCCGTCTGCGCCACCACCGGATACTCCGCGCGCAGCCGCCGGAGCGCCGACGCCGATTCCGGGGTGCCGGTCGCCAGCAGCGCCTCGGCCGTCGCCCGCGCCCACGCTTCCGCCTGGCGGTGGCGCGGCTTCCGTTGCAGCCACGCCGCGACCGTGGCCGGATCGGTCTCCAGCAAGCGGTCGATCAACGCGCAGCGGAGAGCGTGGCGTTGGCGTTCCTCTCCCCCGCCCCGCGCATCGGGCAAAGGAAGCTCCCGCAGCCACCGCGCGAGCACCTCCACGGAGACGCCGGCCAAGGCTTCATAAAACGCGAGCGCGTTGTCCTCCTCCCGCGCGGTCGGATCCCATCGCGCCTGCAACGACTCCAGGCTGAGTGGCGTCACCTCCGGCGTGGCCTCTTCCATCGACGCCGGCTTGCTGTTGGCAGCGAGCGCGGCCGCCGAGGCCGCGTGGCTTTCGTAACGCCACCAAGCCCCCGCTCCCGTGCCCAGAAGCAAGCCCGCCGCCGGGAGGAGCAGCACGCGCCAATTCATCGTTTCCCGGAAATATGAAATCCAGCGAAACGCGTCAAGCCTAACCGCCGCAAGCCTTGGGAGGGAACGACCGGGAATTTGCCTTGGACCGCGTGCGATCATCACCCGCGCGCGTCCTCAAGCGGCGTTTTCCTATTGGGCGGTGACGCGGACGCGGAGGAAGAGCTGCCCCGGCGCCAAGGGCTGGCGGGCGCGGTAGATCACAGTGGCGGTGCCGTCATCGTGCGGGGTTTCCGAGACGAGGTCGAAGGCGTCAGTGGCATCGGTCCAGCTTGCGGTTTGCAACGAGGCCGAGCTTTCGAGATGGAAGATCGCGTCCGTCGCAAGCCGCCGACGGAAGGTGAGCGTGGGCCGGTGGCCTTCGGGATCGGCCATCAAACCCGCGACCGGCGGCACGTCTCCGCCGCGCCAGGTGTCGGAGGCCCCGAAGGCATAGGCCGCGAAGAGCGGGAGGCCGGTCTGGTAGGGGTCGGCGGTGTCGTCGGTAAAACCATGGGCGGCTTTCCACGCGGCATAGGTCAGGCCCACCTCATCATCGGGCGCGGCGGGGTTGCCGTCGGGCGCGGCGCTGGCCCGCCAATTGAGGGGATCGGCGTGGTCGGGATTTCCCAAGGGCGCGCGCAGCACGAGGCTGTGGCCGGAGCTGTTTGCGGCGGCCGGCCACGGGGCTTGCGGGCCGTAGGCGAAGGCTTTGATGACGGACTGGTCAGCGGCCCAGAGCCGGATGGTTTCGCCGGCGTTGTTCAGCTTGCCGGAATACGGTCCGGTCACCGGCCGGGCCAGCGGGCCGTAGCGCAGGGCGAAGGCGGGGAGATTGGGCGACACGACGAGGCGCCCGCCGGGGGGCAGCAGCGATTCCGGTCCGGCCGGGAAGGTGAATTCGATGGCCTCGCTGAAGCGGACTCCCGCCAGATCGAGGGTGTAGGGGCTGATGTTGAGGAGTTCGACGAATTCGAATTCCGCCGCTTCGTAAGCCGCCTCGGCGGGGGTGCGCGGGGCGGCGGGCGCGTAGCAGAATTCCGACACCACGAGATGCGCGGCGACGGCGGGCGTCGTGCCGAGGGTAAACTCCGCTTCCTCCAGCGCCGACCATGTCGTGCCGTCAAGCACGCGGGCTTTGACCGTGCCGCCGCGCGCGAGGGTGAAGGAACCGCTGTAAACCTGCCCCAACGCGCCGGCAAAGGTGTCGAACTCGACCTGGGGGCTGAACAGCATGTCGTTGTTCGTGGCGGTGGAATTCATGACGTGGAAGGCCAGCATGTTTTCCCCGGCCACCAACATGCCGGGCTCGATGGCTAAGGTGATCACGTCCTGGGTGACGGCATTGGCGTCGGTGCGGGAGCTGCCGCTGGTGGAATTCCACGCCGGCACAAAGGCCGCGCCGACGGTTCTCCGCGCCACCTCCGCGCCGTTGAGATACGCGATGAACGCGTCGTCATAACGCAGCTTCAACCGCAAGGTGGAAATCGCCGCTAACTGACTTTCGGTCAGCGTGAAGGACAGCCGCACGTAAAACGTGCCGTGGGCGGTTCCGCCTTCGGGTTGCAGGAGCGCTTTCAGGTCCGTCTTGATGAAGGGCGTGAAATCGGTGGTGGCGGGGCGGCCGGCGGGAACGAAGCCGAAGCCCAGCGGCCCGTGGCCCCAAGCGGCGGCATTGGGCGGCGCGGCAGGGGTCGTCCACTGCGCGAGGGTCAACGTGCTGCCGCCGTTGGTTTCCGAAGGCACGAGGTAAGACGCGTCGGCGAATTCCGGCGTCAGCACCTGCGGGTCGAAGCCCCCGCCAGCCGGCCGCGGATCGGTGCCGTCGGTCGTGTAATAGATCACGCCGGAACCGCCGCTGGGCGTGAAGGTGAGCGGTGTGTCGGGAGTGACGAGGCCGCCGCGCGGGCTGAGCGCGGGCGGCGTCACCGTGGGATAAAATCCGCGGGTGCGCGCCTCGTTGAGGAACGGAGTGTAACGGCCGTTGATGGCATTGCGCGTGGCGGTGCGGGCCGTGCGCCAGTTGGCGACGGTGCGCGCGGGCGTGGCTTGCGCGTCGCCCCAGCGCGCGGATTCGGCCACCACCGCCTGCTCGATCTCCGCCGCGCGGGCGTCGAAACGGGCGAGATTCTGCGCGGTGGTCAGCGCGCCGTCGTTGAAGAAGTGCCGGTATATCCGGTCCGCGAAGCGCATCCGGTATTCCGGACTGGCCGAGAGATCCTGGTGGATGTATTGCGGGTTGCTGTAGTTGATGTTATTCCAGTAATTCCCCGTGTCCGTCTGCCACGGCCCCCAGCGGTCCGCCGCGCCGGAGGCATCGAAGGTATGCTCGGCGTCGTGGTTGATGGAAACAAACCCCAGCGCGCCCAGGCGATCGCGCAGGCAGTAGAAGTTATTGGGCCGGGCGTTGTCGTAGAAGGCGGAGATGGAGGAATCCGAATTCCGGGTGAAAAAGAGAAGGAGGATATAGTCGATGAGATTATCCACGTCGAGCAAGGGAGCCTCGCCGGCGGGGGTGCGGCCATCCGCCTGCAAGCCTTGCAACTTGTAATAAGCGGAGAGTTTTTCCTGTGGCGTGGAGAGGAGCGTCGTGGCGGGCGCGGCGGGGTTTTTGTCGCGATTGATGAAATAGGCCGCGCGCGAGGCGGTCCACAGTTTCTTCCATGCCGAGTCGGAGCCGTCGGGCAGGGTGGTGAAGTAACCGTCGGTCGCCTCCGTGGTGTGGCCGCCATCCAGGCCCGAACTTTTGATGACATCGTAATCCTCGTCGCGGCCGCCGAGATAAGACGCGCCGAAGGGCGCGATGGCGCGCTCCTGGATCTGGTGCAGCCCCCAATACACGCCGTTGAGATACAGGTGGACGAAACGGCCGCGGGTCGCGGGCTGACCCATCGCGAGCTGCGCGTCGCGGCTCCAGATTTCGCGCAGCGCATTGTAACTGGTGTTGCCGTCGCGGGACCACGAGTAATTCTGCGCGCACTGGAGGTCGAAGGCGTCGAACTCGTCCGTGCCCGCGCCGCCGTAAACAGGATACCGCAATTTGCCCGCGCCGTATTCCTTGCGGAAAAAGACGCGCCAGCCGTGTTTGGGATTGCTGTCGCGCCGGCTGACGCCGCCTCTCATGCGCACGCCGCAGCCGGAGTCGAAGCCGGACTCCGCATCGCCCTCCCTAGGCAGCAATTCCATCGAAGCGGGCCGCTCCCAGCTTCGCCCGTGCTCCTCGGCGTTGACATAAATCCCGCGTGTGGGGTGGAACAAATCGGGCAGGTCCACGGTCAGGCATACGGCGGGCAGTGAGCGCAACGCGGTCAGCGTGGAGGCTTCGCCGCCGATGGTGGCGTTGGTGTGGTTCACGATGGTCGGGTCCATGCCATATTGGATGACCTGACCGTTGATGGCGCCGGGATTGGGCCACTCGGGGCCGGGTTTGGCGCCGCGCGTGGGTGTGGTGCCCTGGCGGATGACATCATCGAGGAAAAGATACGTGTGCGTGGCGGTGGCCGAGGTTTCGTAGTCCTCCAGAAACGCGGCGGCGCGCAGCACGGTGGTGGCATCGAGCGCGAAGGGCGTGGTGTAGGTCGTGCCGTTGTCCCGTGTCGGCGCGCTGCCATTGGTGGTGTAGCGGATGATGGCGCCGGGCTGGTTGGTGGTGAGGGTGACGGCGGTCGCGGCGTTGAAATACCCGCGCGGCGGCTGGGCCGTGGGAGCGTCGAGCCGCCCCAGCGTGCCGGCGGCCGTATTGGCCCGGCCGGGGGTGGGCGCGCTGAAAAAACGCAACGCCCCCGGCACCCGCCGCGAGGCGCGCAATTCCGGAGCGAGGTAAAAAGACGGATCGGCGGCGGCGGCATTGAGCGCGTGAAAAGCGAGCACGTTCTCCCCGGCCACGAGGTGCGGGCGGAAGGCGGAAAGAGGAATGGTTTCGGGAAGGAGCGAGGCGGAGGCGTCGCGGGGCTCCGTCGCCGTCGCGTCGGGACCGGGCGCGGCGGGCGCATTCCGACGGGCGACTTCGACGCCATTCAAATACGCGACGAAGCCGTCATTGTAAGCGAGAGTCAGGTCGAGCGTTTCCACCGTGGCGGGATCGGCCAGCGTGAAGGGCGCCCGCACGTAAGCGGAGGCGGCCACATTGAGCAGGGCGGCGGAGAGATCGGTGGCGATCATCGAGAGGCCGCTGTCCCCCGGCGCGAGCGCGGGCACGCCGCCGTTGGCCGTGTCGCCGATCAATTGGAACGCTTCGGAAAAGCCCTGATGCGCGCCGCGCGCCGCGGAGACTTCCACCGATTTCAGCCCGGTGTTGCCGTAGTAATCCAGCCTCAACTCGTGCGTGCCGGCGGGCACGGTGCGGGTCACCAGCGAATCGGCGGCCTCGCGCACGCCGTTGAACGACATGAGCAACGAGCTGCCGAGATACAGCGCGAAGCCGTCCGAGGAATTGACGTGAAACGTCCACTGGCCGCCGGCCGGCAGCGTGATGGAGGACCGGGCGCGCAGCGCGAACCGCTCCGGCGCGCCGCCATGCAGGAACGGCAGACTGGCGCTGAAACGATGGTCGGGGCCGTTCTCGCTGACGAGATTGATGACCGGACGCAGGCCGGTCAGTTGATCCAGCGCGTTCGTGCCCTCGAGCACGGCTTGCGCGGTGGTGATCGAGGTAATGGCCGCGCCCGACAACCGTTCTTCGATGAAAAACCCCGGCGAGGGCATACCGAAGCCGAGGCTCAACGGCACGGTCTGCCACGTGGCGTCGGGAACGAAATCGCGCTGCCGCCAGTTCGTTCCGGTCTCGGCGGCCGGGGCCTGGACAAGCACGGAGGCCTCGGGCGCGACCAGCACCGTGCTCTCGAACGGCACGCCATAGGATTCATCGTCCCGCAGCGCGGGAAACGCGGGATCGAACGCGCTCGCGGGCGCGCCGCCTCCGGGCGGGACGAGCGCGAGGTATTCGCCATCGGCGCTCAGCGCGAAACTCGTGTGCAGCGCGGCGGGATCATCCATGCGGTTTTTGCTCGAAGCCCACACACGCAGGAACGCGCCCGGCTCCAGCACGATGCCCGCGGGAAAGGTCCACTTGGCGGGGTTGGCCGCATTGTCGGTCAGCGACCAGCCGCCAAGATCGACCGCCGCGGGATCGGGATTGAAAATCTCCAGCCAGTCCGACGCGTCGCCATCTTCATCGAACACGGCCGCATCGTTGGCCGCCATGATCTCGGTGATGACCGGCGCGGCCACGAGGCGGCCCAGGAAACATAGCGGGAGCGCGAGGAGCAGAGGCGTGACGTGGAGCAACTTCATCAAAGGACTTTCATTGGGAGGGAAAGCAGAAGGGGGGCAGGCGGGACGCCCGCCCTCCCTTCTTTTAGGCTTCACGCTATTCCGCCGTGATCCGGTAAAACGCCTGCCCGGCGGGTGGCGCGGGATCGGTGAAGGACGGCGTGGCCAGCTCGTTCGAGATGTCCACGTAGTCGGCGTCGAGGCTCGGCGCGCGCCAGACGTGGTATTTGGTCGCGCCGGTGACTTCCCAGGCGAGCGCAAAGCCCGCGCCTTCGAATTCCGCGCGGGTGATGGTGATCGGACCGAGGACCGGCGGCGTGACCGCGGCCCCTTCCAGAATGCTCAGCCAGCCGCCGCGGTTCTGGGCGCTGCTGTCCGCCACCACGAGGAGTTTGCCGTCGGCCGAAAACGCCAGCCCGGGGTCGTTGATCTGGATTTGGGCCGTGGGGTCCACTTCCGCGACCAATTCGAAGTGGACTTCCAGCCGGTCGCCCTCTTCCTCCTCGGCCGCAGGATCAATGGACCAGATTTCCGCGAGGTTGCGATCGCCCACCCACAACCGTCCGGTGGTGGGATCGGTGGCCAGCCCCACGGGGCGGCTGAAGGGTTGCTGGGGATTCCTCACCAGACGCAGCGTGCCGTCGCCGTTGACCGCGGTCAGCGTGCCATCATTGTTGGCGACGACGATTTCGCCGGTGGCATCCAACGAGGCGAGCGCGTTGAGCGTGCCGCCGCCCAGCTCCCCGGTGGGTTCGACCAGATAATTGGCAAAGCCCGCCTGGTTGGGCGTGATGGTGGCGGGGTCGAACAGATACAGCCCGCGGAAGCCCGCGCCCAAGGCATCCACATCGCGATCCGCCACGACGATCCAGCCGGGCTTGCCGAGTTCGCCGTTGAAACCGGGACCGGCGACCACCACATCGATGGGATCGTCATCCGCGGCCACATCGCCGAAGGTGGCGATGATGGTCTCCTGCGTGTTATCGCGCCACGGGGCTTTCAAGCGCCGCACGCTTTGCGTGTAATCGTGGGTCCACCAAATCGTTCCTTGGGCGTCGATGGCGACGCCGGAAGGGCGGTCCAGGCCGGAGACCAGCGGGTTGGGGTCGATTTCCCAGTCCCCTTCGGCATTTTTGGTGATCTGGAACAACGCGCCGGCGCTGATGCCGGTGGCCGCGACAATGGTGGAGCTGTCGCGCGGGTCCACCGCCACGCCGCTCACCGGTCCCGGCAGTTTCAAAACGGTCGCTTTTTCAAACCGTGTGGCGTCTTCGGCTACCGGCGTGTAGGGAATGACCGGTTCGCTGATTTCGCTCGTCACCGCCTTGATTTCGATGTCATCGATATACACGGGCGGATGGCCGGCGCCGTTGGAGGAGCTCCATGCCGCCATAAACATGGGGCCGTAACTCGCCTCGCCGCCGATATAAGGCAGATGATCGGCGATGGTTTCGGGGTTCGCGCTGCTGGGGTTCTTGATGATGGAATAAGTGCCTTCGCCGTTATGAGTGATGAGCCGGTATTCCTCCCATTCGTCGGGTGTGTAATCGACCTGGGAATCCACCCAGCCCGTGGTGTAATACGTGAGCGACGTTTCATCGCCGATCGCGCCGTCGCGCGACCCATACCCCAGCAAGGCGGCGTCGCCGGCGAAGGAATTGCTGCCCTCCACACCGTAGAGGGACATGCGCAGGTAATTGGCCTGCTGGCCGCGAATGGATTCCGGCACTTTCGCCCACCAGGTGATCTGCACATCCTGCTCGGGCGCGACACCCCAGGCATAACTCACCCCGGCGAATTGCCCGCCTTCGATCTTCAGGCACTTCGCTCCGGAGCGCGGCTCGGTCACCGAACTGTCCACCACCTGCACCTTGTAATGGTCCAGCGCGGCGCCATCGGCCGTGCCCGTGGTTTCGTTGGTGATCCACGGCTGCCCCGGATCGGCGTCGTCGTCGATGTCCGTCATCGCGGGATATTCCTCGAAGCCTTCGATGAACGGCTCATTCAGGTCCACCGATCCCTCGACCGCCAGCGAGATGTCATCGATCAGGAAATAGCCGTCATCTGCGGAATTACCCTCGTGCCAAATTCTGATCTCGGTGGGCACCGCCGTCATCGGACGGGAAAGATATGCGCCCGTCAGGACGGGATTCTCCATGTCATCGAGATAAAGATCATAGGTCTGGGTCGTCATGTCGATGACGAAGCGGTGGTGCTGCCAGCCGTCCTCCGTGCGCTCCGCGTCCGGCACCGGGGACCACGCCGATTGCTCGATGCCCTGGTAGTAAAAAATCCCCGTGCTGGTCCCGCGATCCGCGCGGTAGGCGATAAAGTCCAGGCCGTTGTTGTCCGCCCCCATGCTGCGCATGACGATGTAGAAATTCCGGTCGCCAGCGCCCATGTGGCTGTAAATCTGGAAATCCAGTTGATAGCGGGAACCCGAGCGAGGCTGGTGGATTTGCAGCCTGGCTTCCGCGTTGCTGCGGACGAGCAGGGATTTGGAGCCGCTCTTGGCCTCCCAGCCGGCGACCTGCACGCCGGCGCCGGGCTCGCTGTTGAGCGGGTCGTCATCGATGACGATGTATGGCCCGACCGGATCGGCGTCCTGGGTATCCTCCAGCGACGTGGTGGCGACAGGCTGCGACTCGAAGTCTTCGGCAATGATCGTGACCGATTGAGCGGAAGCGGCCAGCGGCAGGGCCGGCAATCCTCCGGCGAGCAGCCATGCGGCAAGGCGTCGGGCGAAGGGGCGGAAGCGGGGTAACGAAGGCATTTTTTTCATCGGGGTAGAATGGGGTGAGGTGGAAGGTCGCCACCGGTTTCTGTCGGAGCCGGTCGCGACCGGGGAGAAACGCTAAAATGACGTCATGACCTGGCCGGCGCATGACGTTGCAGAGATCGAGAGACGATGAATGGACATTTACCCCGTGAGGGCAATAACCGTCAGGCAACGGTTTTGACCGAATCACGGGCGTGTTCCCAAAGGAATAGTCAGTTCACGCGGCGACGTCTTCCAAGCAGACCGGCGGCGCCACCGGCCAACAGCAACACACTGCCGGGTTCCGGGATCACCACATTGCCGGCATTGATGGCGGCGAGGTCGCTCCACTCGGTGTAAACGCCGAAGTTGTCCCACATGCCCCAGTTGGCGTTGGGATTGGCGCCGCCATTGTTGCCGCCCGAGGAAAAGCGCAGATCGATGACATTATTTTCGGGCAAGAGAAAATTATACCCGGCAAACGTCGCATCCGCCACCGCCGGTTCCACCCCGGGAATGTTGTTGACGTCCAGAGCGTAGAGCCGCTGGGTCTCATTGCCGGCGCTGTCGAAATCAATGCGGAGCACGATCTGGGTGGGGCCATCAATGCCATGCGGGGAGACGGATGAATCCGTGTTCGTTCCCGGATTGAAAATCCCCCACCCAGCCACGGCGGAGGAGCGTTTGCCGAAATAAACCATTTCAGTATTGGGATTCGCGATTCCAGGTCCATTCCACAAGCCGGCCGCCACATAGCGCCCCCCATTGTCACTGCCATTGCCGCCATTGGCGGCGGGCACTGTCAGCACGTCCACCCACATACTGACATAGACCGTCGAGTTGGTATATCCGGTCAAATCAACCGTCGTGCGGGCGCGCTGGTTGCCGTTGGTGACGGGTTCGGTTTTCACGGCCATCCCCGTCCCCCAACCGGCATCCTGCAAAGTGAAGAGGGTGTTTTGGGCATTGTCCATCTCCCACACTCCGCCGCTGTTGGCCACCAAATCGCCCGGCGCGTAATTGAAATTCTCCTGGAAAAGGATGGCGGCATGACCGGCACCGGAAGTGAGAGCCAGGCCGGCAAGGGTGAACAAGGAGCAAATTGAGGTTTTTTTCTTCATGGTTATTTAGGATTGGAGGAGGTGCGCCATCGGATGTGGTGCCGGCGACACAGACCGGCGTGAGGACCGGCATCGAAGGTGGCGCAGGCAGTCGCAGACACGCCGATACCTCCGGTAAAGCCGTGCCGACTTCAAAATTCCCGTCTTGTGATCCCGGTCAATGGGCATTCATGTCACATCCGCGTCGATCGAATAATTATTCGCATCTTTGATTGCCGTGACAATATATTATAATTACCGAACCAGCAACGCGTTACTCAGTCACGGATCAAGGCTGCCCGGCGCTTTTCACGCGCATATTTTTCCGCATTTTCCCGAAGCAAGCGTTGCACGGCGCATCCAAACAAAAAAAAGCGACCGCGTTCAGCGGTCGCTTCTTTGCAATGAACCTGAGGAACCTCTCGCTTACGAGCGGCGGCGGCGGGCCAGCAATCCAGCCGCCCCCAAAGCGCCCAAGAGCACGGAACCGGGTTCCGGAACCGCCGTGCCGTCAAAGGTGATTTCTGAGATTTGCATGGAGTTGGCAGAGGCTTCGTCGCGGACTGTCGGGAAAACGAGCAAATACGAATCGAATATCTCGCTATTGGCGAAGGTCTGCAATTCGCTGGAGGTAAAACGTCCTGGATCGGTCTCCAAACCGGTGCTCTGATTCTCGGTGATGAGGGTGAGCGACGAGATATTGAATGGGCCGTCCCCGCTCAACGCCGTGGTCGAGCCATAAAGGGTAAAGGTCAACGGATCCCGCGCGGGGGCATCGTTCGCCGTCGAGAAAGTCAGGCCCGTCACGATGGTGGAGGGGGCGGAGACGATCAAGCCGGTGTTGAACTCAGCGAAATTGAGGTATTTGGTGCCAGTGGAGCCATCAATGGCCGAGGCCGGGGGTTCACCACCCGGCCAGTTGTTGATGTTTGGTTGCGCCGTGCCGATCACGCCGACAACAAATTCACCGCCCACCACCTGGCCGCCGATGGCGTCCCCAACGGTGATGGTGGCGGCTTGCGCAATACCCGCGGAAAACGCGAGCCCCAGAGCGAGCATGGCTGATATTTTCATGAAAATAGCGTTGATGTTTTTTGAGGAAGAAACGCAAGTGGCAGTTTCGTCATCTTAGACTCACCTCATCTGATGATTTTGTCAACGTTGATGCACGAAAAAATATCAGGAAATCGACAGGAGTGTAGGCGGCTCATCCACAGGGTGTTCGCGCACCGCATCGGATTGCGCTTCAGCCATGGCTTGCCGATCGGGGGGCGAAGGCGGGACACAAAAAACCCTCGCCGCCATCACGGCGAGGGGAATAGGAGCGCTCTGCGGCCGGTCAGGGACGTCTGAGAAACGAAGAAGCCCGGTCGAGTTCCACCGGAATCGGCTGACCGGCATGGCCCATCACGTCGGCGACGTTGCTGGCAATGTTGTCCCGTTGCAGTTGGACGAGGTCGAGGCCTTTTTGGGTGATTTTCACCATCACTTTGCGGCGGTCATCGGCGGCGTGGACGCGCTCGACGTAGCCGAGCTTTTCCAAACGATCCACCAGACCGGTCGCCGCAGCCGTGGAATGACCCATTTTGCGCGAGATGTCGGTCATCGTCAGTTGCTGTTCGGTCGAGAGATAACCCAACAAAAAGAACTGGGCATACGACACGTTCCCCCGGTTCAATTCGCGGGAGAGATCCAGCAGGAAAGACCGCTGGGTATACATGATGAAGTCCGCCACATCACTAGCGAGCTTCTTCACGGGCGGCCGGGCATCTTCGGTTGTTTTCATGTCGATACAGTTTTGGGAAAGAGGAAAATTGGTCAGGATTGAATGTGAAAATTATGGATATAATCAATGGAATAACAGAAAAAGCAACTACAAAATTCTAATAAATATAGTGAATCAGGATTTTTCAATTACGAGGAATTTTGCGCAACTCCTCATGCCCATCAAACGTCAGTTTTGTATCGCAAATTTTAAAAAATTGCAAGTTTGATTTCAAGAAAAGTGAATTTTTTATTTTTTGCGAAGGAACGGAGGCACCATTCCAAAGACGAGCAGGAAGGGCATCGAGGAAGAAGGGAGCGTAAAAGGCGTTGCCCTCGAGAATTTATAAAAAATCACGATTTCCTCCGGCAAGAGGCGTAGGCTCTTTCCAAGGAAGAGCGGGAGGGGAGATTTTTTACAGAAGGGGCGGAAGGGCCCGGGCCACCTCGCGAGGGGGCCACGTGATTTTGTGAAGGAAGCCATCCGCCGGGTAGCCCGCGCCAGGATTGACGAGCACGCCGGTGGGTCGTCCGGCCGGCAGGGTGAGCTTGGCCACCTGCTCGAGGAGCGGACCATCGGCCTTGAGGTCATTGCCAAGGGCGACGATGGGCCGGAGGCGCCGCGGTGGCTCTCCCCTCTCCGGATCGGCCAGCACTTGATCCAGGCGCTCCACTTTGCCGGGGCCGTAGGTGATCGGGCGGAGCGGGTCCGGGGTCAGCCGACCCTCCTGATCGGTGGCGAGGCGCAGGCCGTGCAGTCGGGTGGCGGGCACTCCCAGGGAGGCGGCGGCGCCTTTGACAAAAAAATCCGCGCTGGCGGAGATGACATGGCAGCGCACGCCGGCGGCTTCCAGGGCCTGCCACAGCGTGAGAGCCCCGGCATAAAACCATGGCGCGAGCACGCGGGCGAAGTGCTCGCGTGCCAGATCCACCAAGGCGGCCTCCGGGGAGCCGGCAAAGATCTTCGCCGCAAAGGTATAGGCCACGGCGGCGCCTTCGTTCCGGATGAGCGCGGCGTAATCGAGCAGGCATTGCCGGACGCCGTCCTCGCCCGCATACAGGCCGGAGAATCCGTGCCGGATGGCGAGTTCGATCAGTCCGGGATAACCGGCGCCGTCTTCACGCGCCAGGCCTTCGGAGCAATCGCCCTCCAACAGCGTGCCGTCGAAGTCCCAAAAGGCCGCGGGCACGGCGTCGGGCTGCGCGGAGCGGAGCGCGCCGGCCTGCTCGATGATCCAGTCCTCCAGCGCCGGAGCTTGGTCCGACGGCGGCTGGGTCTGAATCGGAGAGGTCGCGCCGGACATGAAAGGCAATCGAATCGGAGTGAGAAGCGGCCCGCGTCAGCCCGCGCGCGGCTCGGGGGAGGCCATCCGGAGCGGCGTCCGGATGGCTTTTCGTCACTTCCGCCAAGGCGGGTCAATGGCAATCGGAAACATCGCCACCGCTAGAGGCAAAATGGGAGATGGGTGGCGTTTGGGGAGACTTGATGGACCCGATGGACTTTGATGGACCGCGAGGCGGGAAGCGCCGTCTTATTTGTCCCGCAGCGCGGCGACGCCGGGGAGCGTCTTGCCCTCCAGCAATTCGAGGCTGGCGCCGCCGCCGGTGGAAATAAAGGTCACCTTGTCCGCCACGCCGGCTTTTTTGACCGCCTTCACGCTGTCGCCGCCGCCGATGATGCTCTTGGCTTCGGGGTTGGCCGCGATGGTTTCGGCGATGGCGAAGGTGCCTTTGGCCGCCTCGGGAATCTCGAACACGCCCATCGGCCCGTTCCACACCACGGTCCGGGCCGCGGCGACTTCGGCGCTGAACAACTTGATCGTCTCCGGGCCGATATCGACGCCTTCCCAGCCGTCCGGGATGCCGGCGCCGGGCGTGGTGTATTTCCCTGCGCTGATGGTCTTGTTTTTGAAGTCCAGCGTTTCGACGATGAGGTTGTCCACCGGGAGGAGAAACTTCACGCCCTTGGCCTTGGCTTTTTCCAGAGCGGCCTTGGCGGTCTCCACCTTGTCCGGTTCGCTGAGCGATTTGCCGATCGTCTCGCCGAGCGCGAGCTTGAACGTGTAGGCCATGCCGCCGCCGATGAGCAGGGTGTCGGCCTTGTCGAGCAGGCGGTCGATGACCTGGATTTTGTCACTCACCTTCGCGCCGCCGAGGATGACCACGAAGGGGCGCGCGGGGTCTTGCAGTTCGTCGTGCAGGTAGGCCAGCTCTTTCTCCAGCAGGAAACCGGACACCGCGGGCAGAAAGGACGCCACACCGGCGGTGGAACTGTGGGCGCGGTGGGAGGAGCCGAAGGCGTCGTTGACAAAGACGTCGGCCAGCGAGGCGAGCTGCTTGGCCAGTTCGGGATCATTCTGCTCCTCGCCCGCCTCGAAGCGCACGTTTTCCAGCAACGCCACATCGCCGGGATGCAGCGAGGCCACGATTTTTTGGGGGATTTCCCCGACCACGTCGTGGCTGAAGATCACCGGGTGCTGAATGAGCGTGTGCAGATACTCGCCGACCGGACGCAGGGAAAACTCGGGCGCGGGCTTGCCCTTGGGCCGGCCGAGGTGCGACATGAGGATGACCTTGGCGCCTTGCTCGCGCAGATAATTGATCGTCGGCAGGCTCTCGCGGATGCGGGTGTCGTCGGTCACGACCTGATGGCCGTCCTTCAATTCCAGCGGCACGTTGAAATCCACGCGCACGAGCACGCGTTGGCCGGCGAGGTCGAGGTCACGAATGGTTTGTTTGGACATGATGATGAGGTCTGAAAAAGGTCGGTAAAAATGATTCCGGGAGAAGGGGCACCCAGCATGGCGCGGGAATGCCGGACGACAAGAGCCCGCGGCGGGAAACTTCCGCGGCCACGCCGATGCCCGCGCTCACCGCCGGAGCTTCCCGCTCGCGGTCTTCGGCAAGGCCGCGACCGCGGTGTATTTGAGCGGCACTTTATACCCCGAGAGCCGCGCGCGGCAGTGGCCCATCAGTTCGGCCAGCTTCGGCGGCGCGGTGGGATCGGCGGGCACGTATTCCGCGACCGGCACGCTGCCGAAGGCCGGATGCGGCTGCGCGATCACGCGTGCTTCGCGGATGCCGGGATGCGTGTTGAGGCAGGCCTCGACTTCCTCCGGGAAACATTTCATGCCGCCGACATTGATGACCGACTGCGAGCGCCCGGCGAGAAAGACCGCGCCATCGTCATCGACCCACGCCTGGTCGCCGGTGCGGAACCAACCGTCGGCGTCGAGCAGCCCGGCGCGCGGCTGCCATGGCGACAGGTAGGCATCGACGAAGCCCGGACCGCGCAGGAAAAGATCGCTTGTGATGCCGGTGGGAACCGCGTGGCCGGCCTCGTCGCGGAGGGCGAATTCGTATCCGGCTTGCGGCCGCCCCACCGACCCAGGTTTGGTGTCCGGCCACCGGTCGTTCAACAACGGCAGACCGCATTCGATGATGCCCAGCCCCTGGCGTAACGGCAGGCCGAAGACGCCGCGGAATTTTTCCGCCACCGCCGCCGGCAGCGCCGCTGCCGTGGAGACCGCCAGCCGCAGGCTCGGCACGGGCCGCGCCTCCGGGCACGCGGCCAGCAACGAATAATGAAACGGCGAAGCATACAGCACCGTGCCCTCGTGCGCCGCCAGCGCGCGGAAGACATCCGCGCCCAAATGCGACTCCTCCAGCACCGTCGTCGCGCCGTGCCGCAGATAAAGCAGGATGGACACCGCGAAGTGATGCGCCATCGGCAGCGTCCAGATCACCCGGTCTCCGGGACCGATGCCGAGATGCGTGTTCGAGGCGGTGATCCGCTCCAACAGCGTGGTGTGGGACAAGACCACGCCCTTGCTCCGACCGGTCGTGCCGGAGGAAAAGCGGATCAGCGCCGGATCAAGCGCCGCCAATTCCGCCGAGGGAAAAACCGGCAGCGCGCGGTCGTCTTCGTCTTCCGCGAATCCCTCCAACCACCACGCCGGGGCCAGCCCCGCCACCGAAATTTCCCGGCTCCGCGGCGCCGGCCGATGCCACTCCTT